>CAVJEL010000090.1:0-7736 GCA_963648635.1 Ruminococcus intestinalis | reverse complement strand
GAAGTGACAGGAAGACCTTCAAGGAGATAGATTTCTCTCCTCTTGTCTCCATAAAAGGTGATGAGAAATTTCTTCTTCAGATTCTGAGAGAAAAGGGAATCTTGTAGTCTTATGTGGACATTTATCTAGACATTTTATCTGGACATTTATCTGGACATGATGCGCTGTCATTCTTTAACACTGCCGGATAGCCACTGTTTTCATTTCCAAAATGAGTATTGACCGAATGGTTGACTCTTGTTATTTTCCCTTCAAGGAGAAAATATGATAGACGAAAATACACTTTCATCTGCCCCGATAGGAAAGACGCTCTTCCGCCTCAGCCTTCCGACAGTTCTTGCACAGGTAATCAACATGCTCTACAACGTTGTTGATAGAGTATATATAGGCCATATGGATGTAAACGGAAGCCTTGCACTCACGGGAGTCGGAGTGTGCCTTCCTCTCATCATGTTCATTTCGGCTTTTTCTTCCTTTGTTGCAACCGGAAGTGCTCCGCGCTCCTCAATCTTCATGGGGAAAGGGGAGAAGGAAAAGAGCGAGAAGCTCCTTGGGGAGAGTGTACTCCTCCAGGCGATAATTTCCCTTGTGTTGACAGCATTACTTGTTGCTTTCAATAGGCCTCTTCTTCTTGCTTTTGGGGCAAGTTCCGCCACAATCGACTATGCTTCGTCCTACATGACGATATATGCACTCGGGACTGTATTTGTCGAGCTCACCCTCGGCCTCAACGCATTCATAACGGCTGAAGGTAAGACGGTTGTGAGTATGGTTGTAGTACTCGTGGGAGCAATATTGAATATTGTTCTCGACCCCGTCTTCATCTTCGTATTCGATATGGGAGTTGAAGGTGCTGCTTGGGCGACGATAATCAGCCAGGGCGTAAGCTGTATTATATGTATCATCTATCTTTCACTTGGTAAATCCAGCCTTAAACTCAAGTGGAGTAATGTACTCAGGCTCGATAAGCTTATCCTCCCGTCCTTTGCACTGGGACTTGCATCCTTTGTCATGCAGTCGACGGAGAGCCTTATCAGCATATGCTTCAATTCTAATCTCCTGAAGTACGGCGGCGATGTAGCTGTCGGCACCATGACGATATGCTCCTCTGTTATGCAGATGGCCATGCTTCCCTTACAGGGAATAGCGCAGGGTGCACAGCCCCTTACTTCATTCAACTACGGGAAGGGAAATACGGAGAGGGTGAAGAAATGCTATAGAACACTCCTCACTGTTTCTCTAATCTATTCGGTCTCTCTTTGGGCTCTTGTCGAGCTCTTCCCGTCCTTCTTTGCTTCAATCTTTACATCCGACGAAGCTTTGATTCTCTACGCCGTGCCGAATATAAGGATATATCTCATGATGCTGGGCCTTATGGGAATTTTGATATCGAGTCAGATGACATTCGTATCCATCGGTAGCGCCCTCAGCTCCGTCAGTATTGCACTTGTGAGAAAGATTGTCCTCTTGATTCCTCTTATCTACATAATGCCAGCAATCTATAAGACAAATCAGGTAAGGGCCGTATTCATGGCTGAGCCTGTTGCCGACCTCCTTGCAATCACATTCGCCTTCATTCTGTTCCTCTCTGTCTTTCCGAAGGCTTTGAAGGAACATAAAATCAGGTAAAAGATGAGTTTGTAAGAGATTATGGTTATTGCACCTATGTTTAGCACAACGGCGTACAGGGTAAAATGTAACACTTTTTCTTGTTTACATCTCCATCCTGTCTTATATTTCAGGTGTAGAGTAATTTCATAAGATTTAAGTCGATATGAGGAGGTTTTCACAGATGAGAATTACATATGCTCAAAACGTAGATTGCCTTTTTCTCGGTAGCTTACGCTTCTTAATATGACTCGTCATCTTCGAAGTTATTCTATTGCTACTGGATGCTTTCAGCTGAATATGGAAGGTGACTCAGCTTTCCCTGGAAGTTTGATGTTATCTTTGGAGATGGTTTAGATGATAGAAGAGATAAGAGTCAGAAACTACAGAAGTATAATCGACACAACGCTTAACCTCGCTTATACAAATAAACGTGCGCCGAGAAACTATCGTGACGATGACACGCTGTACTTTCTTGAGGACGGAGGCAAAAGGGTTGTCCCGATTCTTGTAATATACGGGGCGAACAGTTCGGGTAAGAGCACACTCATATCGGCACTATCGAGTCTTATCAAGATAGTAAAGGACGGAGTTGAGAACATTTCTTTCGAGCCGAATAGATTCTCCAGTGACGATGATACCTTCTTCTCCATCAAAGTTGTCAGCGGGGGAAAGAGCTACACATATTCCATACTCTACAATGCCGATGAAATAAAGAAAGAGATCCTTGTTGAAAACGATGTTGTTCTTTTTGAGAAGGAAGGCGAGAAGAAGACGGAGCTTTCCTCATCCCTTTTACCCGGTGCTGTGGCCTTGAGAGAGGAGCTCCTGGATAAGACACTCTTCTTCGACTCCTTCTCGTATTCAGTTGAAGATTGTTTTTCAACATACTGTCGCATATCTAAGCTTGTTGAGAAGGATGCGCTCGAGAGTGTAGTCGAGATAATCAAAAAACTTGACTTGTCCCTTGACGACATAACAAACGAGAACGGATGGAGAACTAAGTACAGAAGGAAGGACAAGAATGAAGTGACGCTCATGCTTTCAAGCGAGAGCGAGGGCACGCAGAGACTCATCGCAATCATATCGATAGTGCTTGCGTCTCTTACTTCGGGCTCTCTTCTTGTTGCAGATGAAATTGATGTATCGCTGCACTCAGCAGTACTTAGAACCGTTGTCTCAATCTTTACGGACCGCACATACAACAGTAATAACGCCCAGCTTATATGCTCGTCGCATAATACAGACCTTATGGATGCGCCTTACATGAGGCCGGATGAGATAGCCATCTTCGAGAAGACGGGAAAGAAGGGAAGCCGGATAGAGAGGCTCTCGGAGAAGGGTGTTACGAAAATGGGAAAGATAAGAGAGAAATACCTTGAGGGTTATTTCTCGGGAGTGCCGTTTCCATATATATGAAGAGTGTCATCATTGTCATAGCCGAAGGTAAGAGCGAAGTTGTCTACCTCAATGAGCTTAACCGCTTTTTCAGGGAGGAGGAGATAGACTGTGTCTTCTATCCCGTCAAGGCGGTCAACGGACAATACAGGGAGGTGAGGCGCACTTATAATGAAGTGAGGCGGAAATACAAGGATGAGAGGATCGAGATTCTTGTGGACAAGGACATATATATAAGGGAAGAGAAGGAAGTCGAGGACTACAAGAAGAGGGCGGAGGACGGGCTACCGTACTTTTCATTCTCATACAATAACTTTGAGGACTATCTGATACTTCACCTGCCGTATAAAGAGGCTAAGAGGTGGAGTGATATCGCCACACGCCACGGCCACAACCGACATCCGCTTCCGGCATCCGAGTATCTTGTACTTTTATCTGACAGCCAGATATGGGGCCATAAGCACTACAAAAAAGGAACAATGCCCTTTGAGATAACAAAAGAAAGGCTCGAGAGTCTCGTCTACAACGACAGAAGAAAAGACATATTCATGCATTCAGACTTTACAGATATACTTGTCTCCGTGCTCCCATAAAGGAAAAAGAAGGGGCGACAACAAGCGGAAAAAAGATTACGATTGAAGAGTAGAGGAGGATATGTTATGGACAATACCAATATAGAGAGGGCAAGTCTTTTGAAGAGGTTCTCTTCGTTTCTTCTAGATTTCATCCTCCTTGTTCTACTTTCGGCCCTTTTTATATGGCTGCTCTCGATTATAACAGGATACGACTACTACAACACCGAGCTTATCGGCGCATATGAGAGATATGAGACTAAGCACGCTGTCTCCTTCTCGATAAGCGAAGACGAATACAACAACTACACGGAAGAAGAGAAATTATCTTATGACCGTGCCTATGAAGATCTACTTGGAGACGACGATGCTGTCAGCGCCTACAATAGAGTTACAGTCCTGACATTTTTCAACACGCTCTTCGGGGTTTTTCTTTCCTTTCTCCTTCTGGAGTTTGTAATTCCCTTGATTTTCAAGAATGGAGTTACACTCGGTAAGAAGATATTCGGCCTCAAGGTGATGAGAAAAGGCGGATGGAGAGTGAGCTGGGTATCGCTATTTATAAGGACATTCACGGGTAAGTATTTAATAGAGACTGCTCTTCCTTTGTTTCTTTTTTTAATGCTTATCTTCTCGTCTTTCTCTGGGGGTATATCAATCATAATAGTTGCTATATTTATTACTGATATACTTCTTGTCTTCTGCACACGCCACCATCTTGCCATCCACGATTTGGTAGCAGATACAGTTGTTGTTGATTCTCTCGAGAAGATATATGAAACAAGAGAAGAGGCCGAATCAAATGATAATGAAAGATAAACGAGAAAGGTAAGAGCAAAAGGAAACAATGATGAGTGAAAGCATAAAGAAAGAAATACTCGATAAGATAAAGCAATACACTTCAATTGTAATCGGGCGTCACATAAGACCTGACGGGGACGCAATTGGGTCGGCAAAGGGTCTCGGGAGGATGATTGAGCTTACATACCCAGAAAAAAGGGTATACATTTCGTCTTCCGACACTTCTGAGTACCTCTCGTTCCTCGGCTCTGATGACGGGGAGGTTTCTGAGGAGGTTATTTCCTCCTCACTCGTCATTCTTCTAGATACCGCAACAACCGACAGGGTGAGCAATAAAATGCTTATGCAAGGTAAGGAACTTGTTAAAATCGACCATCACATAAAGTGTGAAGATTTTCCAGGACTCGAGTGGATAGAAAGCTCCTACAGTTCGACATGCGAAATGATAGCCGAGTTCTATGAAACATTTAAGGGTGAACTAAAGCTCGATACAGAGGGCGCAATGGCACTCTATACTGGACTTGTTACAGACTCCGGTCGCTTCATGTACTCCTCTACGAGTCCACATACCCTGAGAATGGCTGCTCTTATGCTCGACTTCGGTTTTGACCTCGAGAGGCTCGAAGCATTCATCGAGCTCAAGAGCTACGATTTCTTCCGCTACCGCACTGCACTCTTTGAAAGAATACACGTAACTGATAACGGCCTCGCGTGGGTATATGTTGACTCAGCCTTCCAGAAGAAATGGAACCTATCGAGGGAGGATGCGAGTGAGTCTGTAACATTCATGAGTGAAATCAAGGGCTCAATATGCTACATTGCTTTTATTGATAATCCTGACGGTTCAATACGTGTCAGGCTTAGAAGCCGCTTCATGACTGTTGTTGATATAGCGTCGCGCTATCATGGTGGGGGGCACGATAGAGCAAGCGGGGCGACATGCTACTCTAAAGAGGAGATGAATAGCCTTATCAAGGATGCCGACGAGAGCATCAAGCGCTACAAAGAGACGCACACTCTCTGGATGTAGCTAATGCCCTTGATCAATAAAACATGAAGATGAATGTGGCGCTCAGAAGACTGCTGATTACACAGCCAAATTGGAACATAAATTTGAGTACACACCAAAGACGACAGCAACTTGTACAACACCTGGTTATGTTGAGAAGAAATGTGAGAATTGCGGTCTTGTATGGGTTGACGAGCTGAGTACTAAAGAACACGATCTTGTGCTTGACCAGGACATGAGCATGCCTGCTACATGTATAGACGATGGATACTTATTGAAAGTCTGTTCTGGGTGTGGCCTTGTGAAGAAAGAGAAAGAGAAAGCTACAGGGATTCATACTTATCCTATTTTTGAAGAGAAGAAAAACTCGAGAGGTGAAGGGACTGGTGGGTACAGAGTAACAAATTGGACAAATGACGGGACAGAAATAACTTTCAAGAACCTGGAAGGCGAATTGGCACTGGCGTTCAGAGTTGAATGGGGTACAGCAGATACATATACCTATGTAGTTGCTAAAGATGGCTCTGGAAATAAATTGGACGCAACATGCGTGAGCGCTACCGTGTACACTGGTAAGTGTCTGGTATGCGGGGAGAAGATGGACGAGACTTTCGATGGGTACCTGTACGACTTGACAGAGGCAACAGGACACTCCTATTCTAACACGGCAACGTATCCGACAGGAGAGATTATCCTGACACCTGCTACCCTTGGTTATGAGTGCACACGGACAGGTTGTGCAAAAACGACTGAAAACCATTATAAAAAAGAGATGAGACATACGAAGATAACCCAATCTTTGTTTGACTAAATACGCATTTGATACGTTCCTCTTACAATTTTTACTGATAGGAGTTCATATATGCAGTATTATGCTATTTGTGGGGGAGGGTATATGAAACAGCCAAAAACAATTAATGGATTGATGAGACATTTAAGAGATGACTGTGGAATAGCTATTGGTGGCAGTTATGAGAAACTGCAACTAAAGTCGTATGGCTATTTTCATGGCTACAAGGGATATCGATTTTACCGTAAAAATACAGACAGAATTCCGTTCAGTAATTTTAAGGAAGTAATGGCTTTGATAGAGTATGACAACATTATAAAATCCTTACTTTATCCTAATCTGATGTTTCTTGAAACTGCAGTTAAGAACATCATATGCTCAGCATCCATAGAGGGCTTGAAAAAGGCTTCTTTTGACTATGTCTTCAGAGAGAGAATGAATGATAATTTAACAAATGCAAAGGTGCAGGCAGAACGACTTAAATTAAGGAATAAAATATATTCGGAGATATCATCAGGTTATAGCCAAGAGTCAAATAAGGACAATCAGATGATAAGGCATTTTTACGACAAAGGAGAAGATATCCCCGTATGGGTTGGATTTGAGCTGATGTACTTATCGGATATTGCTAACTTTTTTAAGTGTTTAAATAAATCGATAAGAAGGAATATCTTGAAAGAGATTGATATGTTTGACGTAAGTGTTGATACCAATTTGGAGGTTTTGGATTATGCAATAATAACTATCAAAGCTCTCAGAAATGCAGTTGCTCACAATGCAATCATCTTTGATGCAAGATTCAAGGATCGAAAGATTAACAACGTCTTACAGCAGTGGCTCAGAAAAGAAACAAATATAAATGGTATTACTCTTGAGAGCTTGGTTGATTATATCATCATCCTTTGTTTTCTTATAAAGCGATTTGATTACACCGGAATGAGAGCAAAGGAGTTGGTTCAAGGATATATTAGGGCTATTGATAACTTGAAGAGTAAGGTTTCTGATGTTGTTTTTAATAAGGTGTTCCCTGCAGACATAATACAGAAAAATTCTGCTTTACAGGCCTATATCCAGGCTTGATTTTATTAATCAGGAAAAATATAATTTTAATACAACGAGTGAGGTGTATGTTTTCGGACTGCACTGGGGTGGTGATTCTGTCGCCACCCGCTGTTTGTTATTGATTGTAATCAAGTACAGTTTCACATGTTGTGTTGAAGAAAGACAAGGCTGATGCGTATACAGGCTATGCATACTATGTAGATTCTGCAGATCCTTATAAAGGAGAAGTCGCTGTCCCCCTTAATATTCTTGGCTGTTCGCTTTGCTGAATATTCTTTCGTGGATATATTCCGGTACTCGGCACTTGCCTTGTAATCTCTATACCAGTCCCTGAAGGTGTAGTATTTGACCCCTACGTGCGATGCATAACTTCTGATGGAAACCGGGACGTCGGCCCGCTGAAGATCGAAAAACGTTCTTACTAATTGTCTTCTTTTTTCGTTAGCATAATTCATGCTCTAAGCATACGACAGAGGTCAATATAAATAATACGGTT
>CAVJEL010000089.1:0-7838 GCA_963648635.1 Ruminococcus intestinalis | reverse complement strand
ACCGGTACATAGCCTTGGAGCCTAGTTCGTGAGGACGGGTTTAAGCGTAGGCAATGGAGTGTGAGAGCCGTAATGCGAAAGCGTGAAGCGATTCAGCCCCGTAAGACATATCGAGCGGAAGCCGATGTCTTTCCTTTGACAGCAGGCAACAAGAGTCAGGCGTAAAGCTAGTCTGATGAGATTCCGTCGGGGTCCTAGAGCGTGGCGAGCACACGAGGGATTATATGTATACCTGGGAGGTCTGGGAGTCTCCACCATGGAGTGGTAGAGGAAACTGAAGTCTTGTAAACGGAGGGGACTCGAAGGACGCTCAGAAGTCGGATTACTGCATAGTAGCGATGAAGGCATGAAAGTGACTGGAGCAAAGGCGGTAACAAACATTTGACTCTGCTGTGGAAACAGCGGGTGACACAAGGAGGTCACAGAAATGATGGAAACAGAAATAGCAGAGATAGGAGAACAGTCGCGGGGAAGAAGAAAAGTTCAGAATCTGATGTGCAAGGTAAATGTTCGCACGCTGAAGGACGTGCACAGAAAGCAGGAGAAGAGGAAAGCTAGGGGAATCGACGGTGTGGATAAAACCGCATACGGGGAGAACCTTGATAGTAATCTGAACGATTTGGTCGGTAGGATGAAGAAATTTCAATATAGACCATTACCTGTAAGAAGGGCGTATATACCGAAAGCGAACGGGAAACTCAGACCGCTGGGAATACTGGCGTATGAGGACAGGCTTGTACAAGGGGTCATGGCAGAAGAGTTGAGTGCTGTTTACGAGGAGCGGTTTCTTGACTGCTCATATGGATTCAGACCAAATAGGAGCTGTCATGATGTAGTGAGATACATCAACCAGACAATAATGACGAAAAATGTCAATTATATATTGGAGGCAGACATCAAAGGATTCTTTGACAATGTGAACCATGAATGGTTGATGAAGTTTCTTGAAAATGACATAGAGGACAAGAGATTTCTCCGATATGTCAGAAGGTTTCTGATTGCGGGAATCATGGAAGACGGGAAGTTGCTGGAAAGTGACCGAGGAACCCCACAGGGCGGGTTAATCAGCGCCGTTCTATCTAATGTATATCTGCACTACGTGCTGGACCTTTGGTTTGATAGGGCAGTAAAGCCAAGACTTAGAGGTGAAGCATACTACGTGAGATATGCGGACGATTTCCTAATCATGTTTCAGTATGAAGAAGACGCCGAGAGGGTTATGAATGCGTTAGCCGATAGGCTGGGCAAGTTCTCCCTTGAAGTTGCCGTTGAGAAGACGAGGATATTGCCGTTCGGAAGGTGGAAGGGAACTAAAGAGAAGTTTGATTTTCTCGGATTCACGTTCTACAACACAAAGACACGAAAGGGCAAATACCGAGTTGGAGTAATGACAAGCAAGAAGAAACTGAAAGCCAAGAAACAAGCAGCCAAAGAATGGCTGAGAACGAGATTGACGATGCCGGTGGCGGACACAATGCGAACGCTGGCGTTGGTAATCAAGGGGCACTGCAACTACTATGGGGTAAACGGGAATTTCAAATCAATACAGAAGTTCTGGAAATACCTTAAGTATGCTACCTACAGAATGCTGAACAGGAGAGACCAGAAAGGGCGGTTCAAATATGACAAGTTCCTTAGAGTTTGGAATTATTACATAGCTGAGCCACATTTGACGGTTAATATCTGGGGCTGGAACTGAATAGATGTTTGAAGAGCCGTATGCGGGAAAACTGCACGTACGGTTCTGTGAGGGGCAGTAGGCAAGCCTTTCACTACAAAGAAATTTTGAAAGGAGTGTCGAGACTGTCTACTCGACGATTTGAAATGCCAGAGATTTGTAGATTTTATGGAATAGTTATCAAGATGTTCTTTAAACCGAAAGAACATGAACCATCTCACATTCATGCCGTTTATGGAGAATGTATAGGCGCCTTTGATTTGAAAACACACCAGATGATAGCTGGCGATTTGCCCTTAAAGGCACAGGAACTTGTTAAAGAATGGCTAGATATGTATTCTGATGTACTCCAAAAGATGTGGGATAGTCAGAAGGTGGAGAAGTTGCCACCACTTTGATAGGGGGTGATTAAATGTTTCCGAGAATTAAGAAAATAGAAGCATTGGACAATCTTATTCTGCATGTAACGTTTGACGGCGGGGAAGAGGTTTTATACGACGTTAAGGAAGACGTGAAGGATATTCCCGATTTCCGTCCGCTTGAGACTGAGCCGTATCTGTTTAATAACTTTACCATTGATTCAAGTAGAACATGTGTGACGTGGACGGATAGGATAGACCTTCCAAGTGATACACTGTTGGAATACGGAAAAAGAGTTACAGCAAACTGAGATTAGATATTTAGTGCCCGACAAACTGTCGGAGGTAAGAGCCTAGAGAGCGTTGAGTTCCCTGGGCTTTTTTATTGGAGAGGAGAACGGATTAAGTTCAGGTACAAGGAAGAAAATCTTTCCAATAATAGAGAAATCTAGTAAAATACGATTGTAAATAAGGAGACTAGAGAATGCCTACTATTTCGATGTTCTATGGGATTGTTATCAGAATGTATAATAATGATGAACATAATCCACCTCATTTCCATGCCTTTTATCAAGACTACAAAGCCACATTTAACTTGGACGGTGAATTGACGAAAGGAGAAATGCCATTAAAGCAAAGAAAACTTATTGCAGCGTGGGCAGAACTTCATAAAGAGGAACTTCTTGCCAACTGGGGATTTGCAATAAATGATGAACCTTTATACAAGATTAATCCCCTTAATTGATAAATCAAGTTAGAAGCGAGGTGTTCATATGAATTTACCTGAATGGGTTGTAACGGATGTTAAAGCAAATGATGACTATACTCTCAATATAACTTTTGCAGACGGCGAAAGAAAGATATATGATGCGCGGCCGCTTTTGAAGAAGCCCATATATGCGTCTCTTAAAAATCTTCCTTTTTTCCTTTCTGCTAAAGCTCAGTATGACACTGTGGTCTGGAGCGACGATGTAGACATAGCTCCGGAGCATTTGTATGAGTGTTCCAGAAGTATAGACAAGTGATTTTCTCTTTTCCTTCCCATGCAGAAAATGTGCAGTAGGGAGCAAATTGAGATTAGATATTTAGTGCCCGACACACTGTCGGATGTAAGAGCCTAGAGAGCGTTGAGTTCCCTGGGCTTTTTTATTGGAGAGGAGAGCGGATTAAGTTCAGGTACAAGGAAGAAAATCTTTCAAATAATAGAGAAATCTAGTAAACTATAAATGTAAATGAATTGTGATTTTATATCTTTTGTAAGATGTCGCGGGACACAAAAAGTGAGAATTGCGTGTCCCGTTGAGAATCCTGTGTCCCTAGGTGATTTAAACTGCCCTGAGAGGAGCTATGGGCCATCAAGAGATGGGCAGGTAGGGGGATGGAAGGTTTCTCTTTGTGTCATTTTGACCAACAAGGGGGAGTTTTGTTTTTCTAGCTTGGCAGTGAGATGTAAGTGGGACACAGAAGTCTCAGGAACTTTCCTATTGTATAGGGTGCCAGGACACAGAAGTCTCAACTCGGGTGTCCCACGACAACTGATACAAATGTAGTGCTACTGTGAGTTTCTCTTAGAATTGTGCATGTGCCCTATATTTTCTATGCTTTATTGACATCACATGTGACACCATGTATATTGAAATCAATAGGTATACAGATGTCAAAATGTGATAAACTGTTAAAACGTATATATATAGCTTATCGAAGGAGCTTCGATTTGACGAATTAAGAAAAGTATTAGAAAGCTATGGATATGAGATGAATGCTCCACGAACAGGAAGCAGCCATTATACATTTAGAAAACCAGGTTGCTATCCAATTACCATACCTAAGCACGAACCAATAAAAAGAGTATATGTTGAAATGGTGAAACACGTTGTAGAAAGTGAGGTGACTAATGATGAAAACAATAAATGATTATATGGCCATGTCATACAGAATGGAAGTTGTAGAAGATAAGGAAGAAGGAGGATATGTGGTTGCATATCCGGATTTGCCGGGATGCATTACCTCTGGCAATACAATTGAGGTAGCAGTAGCTAACGCTGAGGATGCAAAGAAAGCATGGCTTGAAGCTGCGATAGAGGCAGGCGTCGAAATCTATGAGCCTAACAGCTTGGAAAACTATTCAGGACAATTCAAGCTTAGGATGCCGAAAAGCCTTCACAGGTCTTTGGCGGAACATTCAAGCATGGAGGGAATAAGCATGAATCAATATTGTGTTTATCTTCTCTCAAAGAATGATGCCCTGGCATATTCAGGAAGCACGCCCTCAATCTAATACATTTCAAAGTACAGACTTAAAGGGATATTGTATCGCTTTTGGATACGTTCTTATTGTGCTACTCAATAGAGTTGCCGGATAGAGACTGTGGGCAAGAGAAGTAAGGAGTACTTTGATCTTCTTCCTCTCTCGAAGTGGACTGATGTGACGGTCAGAGGAAAGATCCTCTCGGACATCATAAACACCATTGTTCTTCTCCTCTTGAGGAAGAAAAGGGAGGAAGCGGACTCCTAATAGTGAGCTATACGGCAAGTCACAGTCCCTGATGTGCTTTTGAAATAACTACGGGATGGTGACAGTTGAGACACCGTGTAAGCAAGTGAAGGAATATTACAAACTCTTAGGACTTGAAGTTCCTGCACATGTCAAAGTTGACAGCCTCATGAAGAGAATCTACTGCTGAAAAACACCGTTCTACTTTTGCGTTTTTTCTTAGGTTGATTGACCAAGAGAGGCAAGCAAAGACAGACGTAATCTCAATAGGAGGATGTCCCGCCTGTCTTGCAGAAGAAAGCACAATTGCATTAATCTTTTGGAAAAAATTTGAGGGCGAAGTATATGAAGGTATGTAAATTCGGTGGATCAAGTGTTGCGGATGCAGATCAGATAAGAAAGGTGAGAGATATTCTCCTTTCAGATGATGAGAGGCGCTTTGTAGTTGTATCGGCTCCGGGAAAAAGGAATAAGGACGACGAAAAGATAACTGACTTACTCTATAAGTCTGCAGATTTAGCAATAGAGAATAAAAGCATTGACCCGGCCTTTGGAAAAATCAGGGAAAGGTTTATGTCCATAGCGGAAGGTCTTGGGCTCGAGGGGGCAAAGATTAAGGCAGAACTCGACAAAATCGAGAGAAACATAATCAAAAGCAAGGAAAGGGCATATGCTGCTTCCCGTGGCGAATACCTATCGGCATTAATTATATCTTCATACCTCGGATGGGAGTTTCTGGATCCCGAGGGGGTGATAGTCATCGGGGATGACAACAAAATCGAAGATATTACTTACACAATCCTCTCTTCCCGCCTCAAGAGGGACAAAAGGTATGTGATTCCCGGTTTCTACGGCACATCCCTCTCCGGGAAGGTTACTACCTTCTCCCGCGGCGGTAGTGATATCACAGGAGCAATTGTTGCAAAGGCAGTAAAGGCTGATTTATATGAAAACTGGACAGATGTTTCAGGTGTCTATTCCTCAGACCCGAGAAAGGTGAAGAGCGCGAGGGTAATTGAAGAGCTCAGTTACAGAGAAGTCAGGGACTTCTCCGTCGTCGGAGCATCGGTTTTTCACGAGGAGGCAATAGCGCCCTGCGTTGAAGAGTCGATTCCAATCAACATTCTCAACACCAATTCCCCGTCAGACAAGGGAACCATGATAAAGAAAAGCGTCGAGAGAAAGGGTGTTGTCGGAGTCTCAGGAAAGGGCGGATTGACAATTCTTAGCGTCCATAAGCTTCTTTTATCGAAGAATGAAGGAGAAAAGGAGAACATGCTTCATTTCCTTGATAAGCACTCCATTAAGCCCCTCTTCAGGGTTGACGGCTCCGACTCCATAAGCTGGTTCTTTGAAAAAAACAAAAAAGTCGATTTGGATGAAAAGGCGTTTGTCGAGCGCATGAAAGGTGAGTTCAACCTCGACGAAGTAGAAATCAGGGACGACATTCTGATGCTGGGCCTGGTCGGAACGGACCTCGACGAAAAGATGGAATATTGTGAAGCACTTAGAGTGCTTAAGGAAAATAACATAAAGGTTTACTCTCTCGCTTACGGCGCAAGCGGAGGGACATTTCTTATCGCAATTGACTGCAAGAATGCCGATGATGCGTTAAACCTCATTTCCGAGAAGCTCTTTGCGTGAATGAAGAATTGGGATAAAATAGGGCTTGATTACACCCTTATGAAAAGGTGATAATACAACCTTGTCATATATTCTATACAAGAATATAATAAATTGTTCGGGGGGGGGCAGGTATAAAATCCATTCCTTGTTCTTCCCGCTCATCAACCGCGGACGGTTATTTAGCTTGCTTTTGTGAGTAATGACAACGGCGCGGGGCCAGAATTGCTTTTTTCACCCCATGTCGGGGTGGGGCGTAGCTTTGGCCGAGCTGGCAATATGAGAGCTCTGATGAGAAGTAGGATGACTTGTCATCATCGAACCGGGACAGTTGAGGATAGTCCTCTTGAGGAATGAGAATGAAAAATGGAAAGAGAAGTCACACAAAGTGGCTTCTTGTCTTTTATGACGCAGTACTGTTTCTTTTAATAGACTTTCTTATCCTCATAATGTACGGCGGAGGTAAGGGACAGCTTAGCGCAGATACAATGCTTTCTCACGCCCTCTTGTCTTTTGTCTCTGTAATAACACTCAGGTTCCTATTCGGAGTATACCGCGAGATTCTACGCTTCGGTGGTGTTGAAAGCTACATTAAGCTCATGCTTTCCGATGCACTTGCCTTCTGGCTTTATTTTGCTCTGGCGCGCCTTTTACCTATTACTCAGCTTTCGTTCATCAACATGCTTGCGCTTATTACGATGAACCTTCTTGCTGCCCTTTCTATGAGGATGATTTATAGGTATGCCTTTAAGTGTTCCACAACAGATAGGACGTTTCTCGGGCGCTTCAGTGGCTTCATTTTGAAGGTTTTCGCCCACATGGAGCCGAAGGTAAGCGAAGAGCAGAGGGGAACTAAGGTTGCTATCTACGGCGCGGGCGTTCTCGGCTACACGCTTTACGAAGATATACTTGTCAATAAGCAATACCCTTATGAAGTAAGGTGCTTCATAGACGACGACAGGTCAAAGCACGGGCGTCTTATCGGGTCGGCGAAGGTTTTGTCGTTTGAAGAAGCAAGTGCGGAAGTCCTTACGAAGGACTACGGTGTCAGCGAAATCTTTGTTGCCATCAGCGGACTGGGTAACGAAAAGCTGAGGTCAATCTACGAGCACTACAATCCATCCGGGCTCAAGGTCAGGTTATATGACGTATTGAGCAATATTAGTGGTGTTGAAACAAAGGCAAGGCTCAAGGATATAGAAATCGAGGACCTCTTATTCCGTAAGCCGATTGTCATGGAGAATGAGAAGGTAAGGGCCTATTACCAGAATAAGGTTGTCCTTATAACGGGAGGTGGTGGCTCGATAGGAAGCGAGCTCTCGCGTCAGATCGCCTCCTTCTCTCCAAAGACATTAATTGTCCTCGATATCTACGAGAACAACGCGTACGAACTCCAACAGGAATTGAGAATGCGCTATGGGAATAAGCTCGACTTCCGCGTTGAAATCTGCTCGATAACAAACAAAAACGCACTGAGGCGTGTTTTTGATAAATATAAAATCAACATAGTAATCAATGCTGCGGCGCATAAGCATGTGCCCTTGATGGAGAGTAATCCAGTTGAGGCTATAGAGAACAATGTATTCGGTTGCAGGAACCTCCTGGAACTTACCGAAGAGTACGGCATCCAGCGCTTCATGATGGTCTCGACAGATAAGGCTGTCAACCCGACAAACGTCATGGG
>CAVJEL010000088.1:0-8014 GCA_963648635.1 Ruminococcus intestinalis | reverse complement strand
CGTCAAGCCTGAGAGCGAAGATATCTCCCCTATTCTGAACATCTTATTGGACATACTTATATTATAGTGCACAGAAGTACAATTTCAAATCCTAGCCCCATCATAAAGTCTTTAAAAAAGTACAAATCAGCGCATATATCCTTTTAATTTTGTACAGGATTGAATGAATATCATTTGAAAAATGTACGATTATGTTCTATATTTTCTTTAAAGAGATATAGTTATGCTTAAGAGAGATATTCTTGATGATTTATACGACTGGAAAAAGAGAAAACATCACCCGCTTATTATCAGCGGTTTAAGGCAGGTGGGGAAGACCTACATTGCAAAAGAATTCGGGAAAGAAGCATATGAAAGCACCGTATACGTCGATTTAAGGGCCAACAAAAGTGTTCATAGCGCATTTGCCGGCAACTATGATGTCGACGAAATGTTGACTGCAATCACAACATACTGTCCCCACTCCAGAATCATACCGGGAAAGACACTTATAATACTTGATGAGATACAGGATTGTCCCGACGCACGCAGTAGTCTTAAATATTGGGATATCGACGGAAGATTCGACGTAATAGCAACAGGGAGTTTCCTCTCCGTCAAGGGATTCAGGGCGCCTTATAAAAGGGGAATACCCGTAGGCTACGAAGAACACGCTGAAATGTTTCCTCTCTCATTCAGGGAATTTCTTATCAACACAGGCCTCAGCGATGAAATCCTTTGTTATATTCAATCCTCTCTCGACAAAGTTGAGCCGATTAATGCAGCAGTCCATGACAGAATGAGATATCTCTTCAAACAATATCTTATCGTCGGGGGAATGCCCGAAGCCGTTAACGAGTTTTTCCTCTCCCATGACATAACAGAGGTTAGGCGAATACAGAAGAGAATCCTCTATTCAATAAGAAGCGATTTCGGAAGGTACAAAGATAGTGAAGGAAACGATGCTGTCAACGAAAGCCTCAAGATGCGTTCCGAGGCAGCTCTTGACTCTCTGCCATCCCAGCTCTCAAAAGAATATAAGAAATTCCAATACAGCCTTGTGAACACCAAGGGTAACTCGATAGAGAAAGCCGAAGGAATTGAATACCTTGAGGATGTAGGACTTGTCATACGGGCGTACAATACAAGAGAACTCTCATTTCCGCTCGAAGGGGCTAAGATAAACAATGAATTCAAGGCATATACCCTCGACACCGGACTACTATTATCCCTTTTAGGCCCTGAGGCTCCCAAAAAGATTCTCAGCGACGAACTCGGCGCTTATAAAGGCGCGATTATAGAAAACATCACAGCTCAATCATTCGTCTTCGCCGGCCGCAGGTTATATTACTACCACGCCCCCAGCGGTTCACCGGAGCTCGATTTCGTCTATGAAAATGGAGAAGATGTGATAATTGTTGAATGCAAGTCAACAAACACAAGGGCGACAAGCATGAAATTTGTGCTAGGAAATCCCAAGAAGTACGGAACACACAAGGCAGTAAAGTATGCAGATACGAACACAGGGAAAGGTGAAGGATTCATAACATACCCTCTCTATGCCCTGGGCTTTTTGAAGAAAGAGGAAGAGCACCTGATTATCCCGTTCCCCGGCGTAGAATTTCCGGATGACATAAATAAGATTACACAGAGTCATGAGAGTTAGAGCTCAATATATGCAACAGCCGTAGTAGCAATATTTAGCTTCAGCTCTCAAGGGCATATTTCCAGATAGGTATTACTTTGATTTCTATCCCTCCGAGAGATAATTCCTTCTCTTCTTCAAAGGTGATGATTTTGAAAGAAGTGGCCTCTTTCATGGTCTTCTTCGCTCTCAAGAGAGAGGAAGTCTCCCTATCTGAGGAGATATTATTAATTGAATAAGCAACCTGGATGAGTTCCCCTGAACTCGGCACGAAGAAGTCGATATCGAGCGAAGGAGTTTTGACGAAGTAGAAATCGCCTTTGTATCTATTCTTGAGTATTACTGCCACGAGGTTTTCCAAGAGCCTCGGTTCTTCTTTTGTGAGAAAAAGATTCAATAGGCCGTTATCCTCGAAGTAGTACTTCGGAGTTGTCTCTTTATCTACAGCCTTAGAGAAATAGTTTTCGACTTTGAATATCAGATAAGACTGAAGCGTATAGGACACGTAATCAATAACGGCATCCTTGCTTATACTTATTCCGATGCTTTTCAATATGTTATGAAGATGTGAGTACGATACTTCGTCCTTAACAGACTGTGAAACCTTCTGTATCATCAATTTAAGGCCTTTGATGTTCCTGATGTTATTCCTATAGGCGATGTCGCCGAGCATAATCTTCGAGAAAACACTTGATAGGTATTCCCTCTTATCTTTCAGTCTTAAGGTTTCCGGCAGTCCTCCATAATAAAAGTAATCATTGAAACATCTTCTGATTTCGCCCTGCCCCTTTGTCGAGAGAAGAGCAGACTCATCCCTCTTTATATTTAGGGCGTCAAGATACTCCTTAAACGAGAACGGCGTTACATATTTTGTAAGATACCGTCCCCCGAGCTTACTCTCCATCTCCTGTGAGAGCATCTTTGCGTTCGACCCTGTTATGAATGTATGTTCTCTGCTGTCCGCCATTCTCCTGGCAAATTTCTCCCACCCCTCAATATTCTGAATCTCGTCAAAAAAGAACCATCCCTCCCGACTTGTAAGCTCTTTCTGCACGGAGAGTATGTCATTGAAGTCGGAGAGGGTGAAATCGGAAAGCCTCTCATCTTCAAAGTTGATGTATATTATCTGATTCCAGTCGACACCTTTTTTGATCAGGTCTTTGACAAGGGAATAAAGTAGTGTCGATTTACCCGCCCTCCTGAGCCCGACGACTATATAGTTGATGTTTGTGTCGAACATATAGTCAGGCCTTTCAACTATGTCGAAATCTCTTATTGTCGTGTGCAGATCAAAGATTACATTTTTCAATATGTCGTGATTCATATTAATAATCTATGCTCTTTCTAGAGTTTTGTCGACTTTAATCGACAACTTTATATGTATTTTGTCGAACATAATCGACAAAATCAACGAATGGGTGTGGCTGAAAGCAACCATCCTAGGATATGGAAGAAGCGTTGCTGGAATACTCAGGAGCAGAGGTTCCACGTACTCACATGTTGTGATACCAGCTTCAATCATCTCTATGAAATCACTATCGACAGGAACCGGGATGCCTTCCAAAAGAAATATCGGAGGATAGGCCCTTGTATGGACCTACACTTTGTTTTTCTCGAGGAGTTTTTCTATCATTTCTTCCCTTTCATCAAAGGATACAATCTCTTTCGAAGCATCGTAAACGTTGAGAAGTCCGGGGTAGATACGGGTGGCCAACTCCTCTACTTCATAGGCGCGTGACATGATACGAAATTCTGGAATGGCAAACTCCTTTTTGTTGAAATCCCCCTCAGTCGCTGTTTTCACCAGATTGATGTAATATTCCTCGTCGCATTTCTCATCGGGACGGAAAATAAGTTGAGAACTGACAGTGGCAACATATCTGTTAATGTCATAAACCTCATCCTTTGTAAGAAGTATCCTACCGTCGGTCTTCTTGGGCTTATAAACAAAACTGTCATAAAGACAGACAGCATGCTCTGGGGAAATCGGGATATATAAGACAGCCCCGTTGTGAAAGAAAGCAACATCCGGCTCTTCCATTGGATCTGTGAAGAAATTCATCACAACAAGAGGGGTACAGCCCAGGACAAAAGACGAGCCTATTGGTGCTTCAAGAAGTATGGGCTTCAAATCATACATATACGGTGCCATGAAGTGCGCCATTTCATTCACCTCCCCAAGTGCCTCGCTGTCACGTGGAGTAGTAAGCTCTTTGAAAACGTATTCCCACCTCTTTTCGTCATCTTTGATTTTCGAAAATTTTCCACCATCCTTTGCCATCAAACGGACCAGTCTCCACCAGCTTAAGGGGTTAGCATAGAAAAGCATGGAGGCGAGAGAAGCAAGGTCACGAGTCATGGTATCAAGAAGGGAGTAATCACCTTCCTCAACCTTTAAAAGATTATCCTCAAGCTCCTCCTCATCAAAGAGTACCCATAAATCGAGGCTATCAGATGACCCCTCAGTAATATAGCCCTCCTGGAAAATCTCCCTGTAGTCTTCTGTTCTCACACTCAAGGTCTCCTGGCCGATGATTCTGATTAAGGAGTCATCATCACTCCACTTTCTAGTGATAAAATCAGGCACGAAAGTGTACACATATTCCCCTTTCTTCATACTATCTTCTCCTCTTATATCTTCATCTACTAATTTTGAACGATTGAACAATCCCGCGCAAGGGCCTCATCTCCAATATGCTATAAGGATAGTGACGGACAATCCATCTCAATGAAACAGCCTGTCATTAGGAAAGTGTGATGTGAAGTTTCACTGCACATAACTCAATATGGCCATTTGCATTATTTTCCGAGTGTGTATTTGATATCCCTCGCTTTGCCTTTCTGCAAAAGCTCGCCGGAGTCGACCATTTTCTTAATCAGTCGGGAGGCAGTGGACGCGCTGGTACCGAGTAGCTCCTCTACCTCTGATCTTGTAATGATGCCATGCTCCCGGACATAGGTCAACACCCGCTGTTCATTGCCATCCGGTTTTAAATCAGAGGTATCCGGAACATTTTCAATCGGTGCAGGAACAGCCTTCGTCGCATATTTCGCATTGATGTTTGGCAGTATAATCTTAAAGCTGTTCTTTGTAATGGAAATCACAGGCTTATTTGAATTACCTTCATATGTATCCATGATTTTTGTAAGCCCGGTGCCATATGCCTCAATCAAATGCAGCCGATAAAAGACATTGGCGAGATTTTGGTTTCTGCACACAGAGATACCCGCACAAATATCCTCCAATTCAATTCCGGGCATAAGGCCACCAATAGACACAAATTCAATGCGGTCATCATAAATGCTGATTTGAGCGCTGGCAGAGAACGAATAGTCACGGTGCACGAGGAGGTTCATCAGCGCCTCTCTGAGGGCAATCTCCGGGTAGTCCCTAACATCAATGCGTGAAAGCTTTTCAAAGGTGGCACGGGTCGGGTTGCAAAAGTCGATAAACTCATAGACATCATTCATCTGCTTCATTAACGAACCACCGAACTCCCGGCGATTCTTGAATATCATTTGGTTGGTTCCCTGAAAAACAGCCACCTTAATGGTGTGTGGATTCTGATCGGAAAGAAGCAGGGCCAGATTGCTGTACAGTCCGTCGTTATCTACAAGCTTCAGCGTGCGCATTTGCTGCGGACCGAACTCTACCTTACGGAATTGAAATTCTTTTTTAGTTTCCTCGAATGTAAGTTTCTGCTCCAGAGAGCGCATGGCCTCAAATCGATCTCCGTCCGTTTCCTTAATCATGCGACGAATGGCAGTATCTGTGGCAGGAACAGAGGAATATCCCTGCCGAACGTAGACACCCTCCGGGCGCATACCTTTTTTGGCTATGTAATATGGACGGTCAGTACCACGCTGAACATTGACCTCAATGATTTTCTTTCCTTCTTTCTCAATAGTCCTGTAGTGAAGAAACATGGTGACATCCGGCTTAATGGAATCACGAATCATATTGCTGACTTGTAGCGCTGTGCCGTCAGGGTCATCCACACCGATTACTTCTCCGTCGTCCCCGACCCCGATATACAGTGTGCCACCGTTACTGTTTGCAAAGGCAATGATTTCTTTTTTGATATCATCTACAACGATTGATTTCAATTCAACGGTTTCACTTTCCTGGTAAGACATATATCCACTCCTTTGGCAAAATTATCTTGTCATCATTATAATAAATCTCGTCAATCATGTCATCATAGTGACGAGATTTGACGACATAGTGACGAGATAATTCGATTTTTCCTATGTTTTCAAGAAAAATAACTGCTTTTGAACAAACGAGAGCATTAGGTACCTCGTTAAATCATGTCATCACAGTGACGAGATTTGACGACATAGTGACGAGATAATTTGATTTCTCCAGTGTTCTCAAGAAAAATAACGGCTGTTGCACAAGCGAGAGCATTAGGTATCTTGCCATCATGTCATCATTTCTTCGTAAATATATTCGACCAAAACAACATTGTATTGTACTTTTGGTCGAAATTTTAGCCATAATACAGGCACAACCCTGCCACTTATAATCCGCGATAATCAACATCATCCCTGTCATCCGTAAGATTAAAGAAAAAGCGACAACTTCAAATATTATCTTCAGATAAAGCCCGATTACGATGTATAATACCTTTAAGTGGAGAAAAAAAATGGAAGAGAGGAAAGCACTACCTGTCGGCATAGAGAATTTCAATGAACTTATATCCTCAGGCTACTATTATGTCGACAAGACCATGCTCATAAAAGACATTCTATCCTACAGGGCTAAAGTTACGCTCTTCACACGACCGCGCAGATTTGGAAAGTCCCTTAACATGAGTATGCTCAAATCCTTCTTTGAAATTGGAACAGATACACACATCTTTGATGGACTTAAAATAAGCGCAGAGCAGAATATTATCGATGAATATATGGGTAAATACCCTGTGATTTTCATCAGCTTGAAAAGTATAGACGGCGATAATTTCCAAGAGGCAATGGATAAGTTTGCCAGGATTATCAAAGCAGAAGCAATGAGGCATAAGAGTATTCTTTCTTGTGAACTTCTTGATGAGTTTGAAAGAAAACAATACCTGGAATTATTAACCTCAAAGTATTCCAGAGATACGATTGAAGAGAGTTTGTGGATAATCTCGAACACTCTCAAGAAAGCATATAATCAGAATGTGATAATCCTCATCGACGAATATGACGTCCCGCTCGACAAAGCTTATAACCACGGTTATTACGATAAGATGATTAGCCTTATTAGGAATCTCTTCGAGAGGACTCTCAAGACAAACGATAACCTTCAGTTCGCAATTCTAACAGGATGCCTCAGAATAACTAAGGAGAGCATATTCACAGGTCTCAACAACCTCAAGGTTCAATCCATAAGCAGCGTAAGGTTTGATGAGTATTTCGGATTCACGGAAGAAGAAGTGAAAGGAATGCTTGAATACTATGGATTTGAGGAAAAACACAACGCTGTAAAAGAATGGTATGACGGCTACATGTTCGGGGATGTTTCTGTCTACTGTCCATGGGATGTCGTCAACTACATATCGGATCTTCAGGCTGACAAGAAACTACACCCCCAGAATTACTGGGTGAACAGCAGTAGTAACGATATCATCCGCACCTTCCTCGATAAGGCAACAGATACGACAAAAGACGAAATAGAAAACCTAATAGAGGGAAAGAGCGTCATCAAGAAGATACAAGAAGATTTGACATACCCTGAACTCGAGAAATCAATCGACAACCTCTGGAGTGTTCTCTACACAACAGGATATCTGACAAAGGAGAAACAGGACGACCAATACCCTCTTAACACGCTATACCTTAAGATACCGAACGAAGAAATACGCGATATATTCAAGGAGAAGATTCTTTCCTGGTTCAAGAATACAGCCGGGAATGACAGCGTGAGGTACACCTCATTCTGCCGTGCCTTCGTTGACGGTAAGCCGGAAGTGATTCAAAGTATGTTTAACGACTACCTAGAAGAGATGATAAGTATCCGCGACAGCGCATCAAGAAGCAATCTTAAAGAAAACTTCTATCACGGCTTTCTCCTCGGCATCCTCAATTTCTGCACTGACTGGATTGTGAAATCCAACAGAGAGGGAGGACTGGGGTACAACGACATTCTCATCATGCATAAAAAATCACGTACCGGAATGATTATTGAAGTCAAATATGCTGAAGACGGTAATCTCGAGCGTGAATGCAGAAAAGCACAGGAGCAGATTGACGACAATCACTACATCGATGCATTACGAGAATACGACCCCGAGAAGATATATAAATATGCTGTTGCCTGTTATAAGAAACACTCGATGGTAACGCTTGAAAAGGAAGACGGAAAAAGGGGACTACAGCATCAACTGTCCTGAAGATGCCTGAATC
>CAVJEL010000087.1:6597-8044 GCA_963648635.1 Ruminococcus intestinalis | reverse complement strand
ACAAAGAGAGACTTAGCTCTCTTTGGCAAAGTGGAGATAGCTTTCAATAAAGTCATCAATCTCTCCATCCATAACGGCATTTATATTACCTGTGGAGTAGTTTGTTCTGTGATCTTTAACAAGGGTGTAGGGCTGGAAGACGTATGAGCGAATCTGGCTGCCCCATGCTATATCTTGCTTCTGGAGTGCATTGGCTTCCTTTTCCTTCTCCTTCTCCTTCTGATAGTACTCGTAGAGCTTTGCTCTCAGCATCTTGAAGGCTACATCCTTATTCATGTACTGGCTTCTCTCGTTCTGACACTGGACGACGATACCCGTTGCATAGTGGGTGATTCTAACAGCGCTGTCGGTCTTATTGACGTGCTGGCCACCTGCTCCCCCGGCACGGTATGTGTCGAGCCTGTAGTCCTCGGGCTTGATATCTATCTCGATATCGTCATCAACCTCGGCAGATGCATAGACGGAGGCAAAGGATGTGTGACGTCTCTTTGCTGCATCGAATGGAGAAATCCTGACAAGGCGATGTACTCCCACTTCTCCCTTAAGGTAGCCGAATGCATATTCCCCGCTGACCTTCATCGTGACGGACTTTATTCCGCCTTCATTCTCTTCCATATCGAGAATTTCGCACTTGAAGCCGTGGCGTTCAGTCCAACGTATGTACATTCTCATAAGCATGCTCGCCCAGTCGGATGCTTCAGTTCCGCCGGCACCTGCATGTACAGATAGATATAGGTTATTCTTATCGAACTTGCCGTCGAGGAGTGTTTTGAGCTTTAAGGGCCTGAATTTGTTCTCGAGGTCCTCTATTTGCTTCTCGAGCTCCATTCTGAGGCTCTCGTCTTCTTCGCTTTTATATAAGTCGAGAAGTTCCCCGAGGTCATCAATCTCACTAATGATTTCCTTCCACGGGTAGTAGCTGTCCTTCAAGGACGACAGCTTCTGGAAGGTCTTTTCGGCCTTTTCCTTATCTGACCAGAAGTCACCTTTTGCTGTTTCTTCTTCGAGTTCTTTTATCTTTTCTTCAGTGCCAGAGGCTTCAAAGACGCCTCCATACATTGTAAGCTTCCACCTTGATATCTTCGAACTTGGATCTATTCTCTATAAACATAATCTTTTTCTCCTTGGTTTATTTAATATTCAATCTATAGGTTACCGATTCTTCTCCATCCACTTCAAGTGGGAATGTGAATGTTATCTTCTTATAGAGGACAAATTCCTCCACGCCGAGTGCTGTCTCCTCGCTCCTCGTTCCGCTTTCCTCGGTAAGTGTGAACTGTTTTGTGGATGAGAATGTGATAAGATTCTCGCTCTCCTTGGAGCCGTATTTGACTGTCTTTGCTTCAACGCAGCCACGCGCTACCATATCCATACGCTGCTCTGGCATCACAAGCTCTGCGTCCACAAGAGAGAGGTAGATAGAAATGCTGTATGTCCCCTCGAGTCT
>CAVJEL010000087.1:3593-6266 GCA_963648635.1 Ruminococcus intestinalis | reverse complement strand
GTCTTATTCGACATCACAACCGATGGGGAGGATATCTCCTCATAGTCGTACTCCCTCATACTAGGGCCGTCAATGTAGCGCGTGTAGCAGTTTTCGGCGTCGATTATCGCGCGCCAGAAAGACGAGTGTGCAGTGCTTCTCAGGGGCGACATTTCTGCGTCATAAATAAAGAGATTACCAACACTTGTGTTGAAAAGCGCTGTTGTCACATCCTTTTTGAGAAAACGGTTGTTTCTGAGACTCTGGTTTTCAGCTATCGTTATGTAGCGGTTATATAAATACCGCATCTGGGCGTTCTTTATAAATAATGAGTTGAGGGACCTTAGACCGTAGGTGTTGCTCTCCCTCCCATACCATCCCTGCGGAAGGTATCCCATTTTCGATACATTCAATGCCGAAAGAGGAACTGTCTGAACACGGTCGAGTATGTCACAGAGAATGAGACCGGGTCTATGGCCCTTACCCTCCCTTACGGCCCCGAGGACTAAGGCATCAATATTGATGAAGAGAACAAGACTATCGTTATCTGCGTGTATTAGCCTCAGGAGGGTGCTTCTGAGCTCGTCGTAGTCAATTTCCCCTCTTGAATAAGCCATTACTGCCCTGTCGGCTTCGTCGGATGTGGGGTATATCTTCACCCTTCTCCCGAGCTCGTTCATTATGAAGGGCTCCGTCTCCCCCTGCTCCTTCCCGTCGTAAGTAGATATTACAACGCTGTCTATTCCTGCGTTGTTGAGAAGGGATACGTAATAAGGTTGCCACAACTCGCCGTAGAAAAAGGCTGATTGCGGAAGGATGGAGTATTCGTGCTTTATTTCGCTTGTAAACTTTTCTATCTGCCCCGCTCTGTCCTTGGGTGGCAGAAGAGAAAGTACGCTCTCGCTCCAGCTTCCGGTAATCGGCTCAATTTCGCCTCTCTTCATCAACATGCCAAGAAGCGTTTTGTATTCCGCCCTCTCACGCTTGATGTACTTCATCATCTGCGATGACTGGTAGAGAAAGATGTGATTGCCGCCGTTATTGTAGAGGTAGGAGAAAAGGGGCTCATAGACGAGGGAGAGCGTTCGGTCGAAGAGGGAGGAAGGTGCGCTGTAGAGCGTTGTATATAGTCCTAAAGCCACCTTCATCCTTTATCTCCTTTCTATGTCCTTACTATGCACTTCTGCGGGCACTTTTCACACGCAAGGGGTGCATTCTCCTGGTTTTTCCCGAAATCGTTTGTTGAAAGGAAATTCTCTACCACAAACGGAGAAGAATCAACCTTCGTCTCACAGATTTTACATCCGATACAAGCCCTTTGGCATGCCTTCTTAGCCTTCGCCCCGCTCTCGTGGTTGGAGCATGCAACAAGGTATTCAGCGCTATACGGAACAAGTCTGATAGTACCCTTAGGACATACCTTAGTGCAAGAGCCACAGCCTATGCACTTCTCTTTGTCGACTACGATTGAGCCATCGTCCCTTCGTCCGATAGCCTCGACGGGACACACTTTCATACATGAGCCGAGTCTGAGGCAGCCTTCCTTACACTCATTGTCTCCTCCAAAGAGTAGAGAAAGTGCATTGCAGTCCTCGCTTCCGTCGTACTCGAAGGCTTTCTTTGTCACATCGCTGTTGCCACTGCAGAAGACAAAGGCAACCATCCTCTCCTTCTTCTCGGCCTTGACTCCGACAATCTCGCTCATCTTACGGCTGAGCTCCTCGCCTCCCGGCTGACAGAGCCCGGGGAGTGCCGTGCCGTTATTCACAGCCTCGGCATATGCAGAGCAGCCCGCAAAACCGCAGCCTCCGCAATTGGCGCCGGGCATAATGGTCTCGAGCTTCTCTAGTCTTTCGTCCTTTTTCACACTCAATTTCTTCTCGGCAAACGAAAGTCCTATTCCAAGTAAGAGTCCAAGAACGGAGAGAATACCGAAAGCATATAAAATATTAATCATTTCAATCCCTCCTTATGCTAACTTGAGGTTAATCAAGAGTGTCGAATCGAAAGCCATGAAGGCCAGTGCCATAATTGATGCCGAAATAAATGTAATCGGGACACCCTTGAACCACTTTCTGACAGGAAGAAGAGAGAGCCTCTCTCTTATATTCGACATAAGAACAATTGCGAGTGTAAATCCTATTCCCGCACTTGCGCCAGCAACAAAGGACTCGAGGAGATTATGGCCCTCGTCGATGTTGATGATCGCAATACCGAGAACTGCACAGTTCGTTGTAATAAGCGGCAAGTAGATTCCGAGTGCCTTATAGAGGGCGGGAGAGAATTTACGGATTATCATCTCTACGAACTGTACCAGTGCTGCGATAGCGAGAATGAATGCGATTGTCTTCATGTACTCGAGGCCGAATGGAACAAGTAGGCCGTAGTATATGACCCAGCAGAAGACGGATGTGACGCTTGTGACAAATGTAACGGCAACTCCCATTCCGATTGCTGACGAGGGGCTCTTACTGACACCGATGAAAGGACAGAGTCCCATGAACTTAACAAGAATGAAGTTGTTGACGAAGATATATGTTACGAGTATTCCGATATAGCTCATTTTGTCTCTCCTTTACTCTTGTCGTGTGCCTGCTTCCAGATAAAGAAGGCCTTGAGGTACCCCATGACAAGTAGCGCCCCTGCACTGACGCCGATTACTCTCATCGGGGATGACGAGAGGCCGGGGATGCG
>CAVJEL010000087.1:0-3118 GCA_963648635.1 Ruminococcus intestinalis | reverse complement strand
CCTTTTGTTAATTCCTTTAAATGTTGACTCATCTTATAACTCCTTGACAAAGAGGCTTCCGCTCTTAAGTGTCGAACTGACGGCACGGAATGTGAAGGAAGCTCCGCTTATGAGGGCCTTGTCGCTCTCGTTGAGGTCTGTTTTGCCACTTGGGAATGAGACAGTGTCACCCATACCTGTGAATAGGTCCATGTACCATTCGTTCTCGGCATTCTTTCCGAGCCCCGCAGTCTCGCTGTCCTCTGTCATCTGGGCCTTTATGAGAGCGCCCTTTGTGTCGTAAGACGCAATGATTGTAAATTCGCCGCCGTAGCCCTTTCCGATTAGCTGCAATACATACCCTGCGACTTTTCCGTCCTTATAGAGGGTTGTTACTTCCCTTACTGTTTCATCGTCTTCGACAGTCTCCGTCTCTCCGATTTCAAGGTCGTTACTTACCTTCTCAAGGGCTAAACGGTTAGCTTTGATTACATTCTCTTCAATTACGGGAGCCGTAAACGAGTTGACCCATGCGCAGAGGGAAGCACATACAGCACAGATGAGAAAGAGTACAAGTCCTGTTTTCATTATAGTCTTCATTTCTCTTCCTCCTTCTTCGTTTTGACAGGCTTTACGTAGCCGAACTTTTTACGCTTTACAAACTTATCGATAGTAGGAGTTACCATGTTCATCAATAGTATTGCGAGCGAGACACCCTCGGGTAGAGAGCCGAAGTATCTGATGATGAATGTGAAGAAACCACATCCGAATGCATAGATAACTTCTCCCTTAGGGGTGTTCGGGCTCGTAACCCAATCCGTCGCCATGAAGATTGCTCCGATTAAAAGTCCACCGGAGAATACACTCATCAAAACTTCCCCTGTAAAGAGTCCCGTTCCGTTGGCAAGTCCTCCAAATACCCATGTTAAAAGCGAGAACGAGCCGATGAAGAATACAGGAACATACCATGTTATTACATGGGTACACATCAAGAAGATTCCGCCTGCAATCAGTAAGAGGGCACTCACCTCCCCGATTGACCCGCTAGCAAAGCCGAAGAACTCATCAACTACATATGGGTTGATGTTTAAAGCGGATCCAATCTTCTGGGCAAAGTTCGTCACGGGATAGCCCACGCTCTCGAGTACTTCTGCACTCGAGAGTCCCGAGCCGAGTTCCATCTTCAATGCAGAAAGAGGAGTTGCCCCGCTCGAGAGCTCTGCGCTCTTCTTGAAGACCCAAGGCATCGCGAACGACGACATCTGGGACGAGAACGAGAAGAAGACGAAGGCACGACCCGCGATTGCAGGATTAGCCCAGTTGCACCCGAGTCCTCCGAATGTCCACTTACACACCCCTATTGCAAATGCTGATGCAATTACAGGAACGTAGAGTGGAACTGTCGAGGATAGGTTCATTCCGACAAGGAGGCCCGTAACAAGCGCCGAACCGTCCATGAGAGTGTCTTCATGGCTTATCTTATTCAAGAGGTATTCTGTCAGAAGTGACGAGCCTATGGAGAGCAGAAGAACCACAATGGCACGCCACGAGAATATGATACATCCCCAGATAGTAGCAGGAAGCAGCGCAAGAACCACATAGAGCATGGCCTTGTCTGTCCGCATGGTTGAGTGGAGATGAGGGCTTACCTTTACTTTATTCATTTGATGTTCCTCCCCATTTTCTTACCCAGTTTGAATGTCTGCACTAAATCAAGTCCCGACGGGCAGGAATATGCACAGCAGCCGCATTCCTTGCAGTCCATAAGACCTATGTCCAGCGCTTCCTTATACATGCCGTGTGTTATGTAGCGGTACATATTGTTCGGCGTAAGGCTCATCGGACAGTGCTGTGCGCACTTACCGCAATGCATACACGGGAATATGTGCGTCTTTTTCTCCGATTTCAAAACTAAGAGGCCGTTGTTTCCCTTTATTGTAGGGCACGTTAGGTCGGGCATATCGAAACCCATCATCGGGCCACCGGCGATGTATTCGTTGGCTTTTTCCCTGTCACCACCACAATAATCAAATAGGGTTTCAAACGATGTTCCGAACGGGACGACAAGGTTTTTCGGCTCTTTAATGAGTTCGCCGCTGACAGTCACAACACGCTCGATAAGAGGCTTATGATATACAACAGCCTCAAAAACGGCATTCACACTCGATATAGAGCAGACGATTGCCCCGATATCGAGAGGAAGTTTACCCGACGGTATTTCCTTCTTTGTGATTGCTGCAAGTAGCTGCTTTTCGTCGCCCTGTGGATACTTCATCTTCATTAAATCCACTTCGAGCTTAAGGGACATATCTTGAGCGGTCTTTTCGACGAGGAGTGCCGCATCTTCCTTGTTCTCCTCAACAGCTATTACAATCTTTTCGGGATTGAGAATCTTCTTTACAATTTCAACGCCCTCTAAAATGGACTTTGCCCTTTCCTTCATAAGACGGTAGTCGCATGTCAAATAAGGCTCGCACTCGACACCGTTTATAACGAGCCACTCGACTTTTCTACCGTTCACGGCAAATTTGACGGCTGTCGGGAACTGCGCTCCTCCCATACCGACGATGCCGCTCTCTTTAACTATTAAACAAAGTTCTTCGGATGAAAGATTTCTCCATTCAAAGCGCTTATCAAAAGTGACGCTCTGCTCTTCATCGCATTCAATGACGACAGCATCGCACACAGTCCCGCTCGAGAGAGTTGTCTTTCTTATCTCCTTAACCTTCCCGCTTGCCGGTGCATGGACGGGAGCTGAGACAAAACTTGATGCCTCACCTATCTTCTCGCCGCGGACAACAGAGTCCCCGACCTCAACTATACACTTTGCAGGCGCGCCTATATGCTGCGATAGGCTCACCACTAACTCTTTAGGAAGCGGCAATACCTCGATAGGCTTATCTTTGGAGAGGGCTTTCATATCGTGAGGATGAACACCCCCTTTTTTAAACGTAGTACCTCTTATCACTACATCCTCCTTGTCTAAAATCCAACATTTTAATGCTAAAGCAAAGATGACGAAAACGCAAATTGACCGGCCTTTACGATATTTATTTATTGCTTTCAACTTCTTCTTTAAGAGCAACAACTTACAAGGGCAATATTAAGTTAAATCTTTATTGATAAAGAAATACTTTTT
>CAVJEL010000086.1:4475-8083 GCA_963648635.1 Ruminococcus intestinalis | reverse complement strand
CAAGATGATAAAAGAGGAGTTCATGGAGTGGAAGGCATTGATGAAAAGGTGCCTTATGTTGGTATATGGTGATGCGACGTCTGACGACGATGCCGAGTTTATGATGATTCTCATCTCCGGCATATTTATCTGCCACTACAACGGAGTATTATCTCCCGACTACGGAAAAGATATCCTCTCCTCGCTTGCTTTTCTCAAGGATTGAGAACAGCCATAGATTGTTCTTTGCGCATAACCTAACATTTTTAGATATATTATTGCGAAATATTTGCAATTAGATATACGTTTTTGTTGACAAACAAGCTTTATCCAATAGACTGATATTAAGTAGGAAGACTTGTTATGCTATTGGAATTCAAGATCAAAAACTACAAATCCTTTAAAGAAGAGACAATATTCTCCATGACCCCCGCGCCAAGGCAGACAGGCCTTGATTACAGCATCCTAACTCAAAAGGCAGGAAGTAGCAGAAAAAGAGCACTCTGCTCAGCTGTTATCTACGGTCCCAATGCTTCAGGCAAAACCAACCTCATAGGCGCCATGGAAACACTTAAAGCGATTGTCTTAAGAGGGAATATACGAAATACAGATACTCCTCTTTCTCCCAACGCAGCCTCATCATCTCTCGAGCTTATTCCTTTCTGCGACGGAGAGAATAGAGAGACAGAGTTTTCGATTACCTTTGTCGAAAAGGAACTCCTTATCTCATACTGCCTGATAATGGAACTGGGTAAATTTCTTGAGAAGGATTTTCCCCGTAGAATTAAAGAGGAGACGCTCACTGTAAACGATAAGATGGTATTCTCACGCACAACAGACCTGGACATTGCACTTCCCTCGTCGATTAAACCTTATACCAATTCAAGCATAAAAAGAATAAGTGCAAAGACCAAAGAAATTGCCGTGAGTAGCCTTACAGATACCGAGCTCTTTCTGACAAACGGTTTCAAAACTATCTTTGCCCAGGCTCTTGTTGCACTTATCACAACATGGTTCAGTAATAAGTTCATGGTAATCTACCGCTTTGATGCAGCTTTTGTCATGCGTAGATTTGCCGAATCGGATGAGAACACGGTTTATGTTGAGAAAACACTCACCGAAGCCGCTAAGGAGTTTGGAATAAACTCCAACGCTTTGGGCTACAGGACAAACAAAGAAGGAGACGACGCTATGCTTTACTCCCTCTTTGATAACAACAGAATCGCCGTTCCTGCTGATATTTTCGAGTCGTATGGAACAATCAGGTTTATAAACGAATTTCCGCTATTAATCAGTGCCCTGATTAACGGAGGAACACTGGTTGTCGATGAGTTTGATGCCTCTATTCATCCAATGGCTTTAATGAATATCATATCGATTTTTCACAACGATGAAATCAACAAAAAACACGCCCAGTTGATTTTCAATACCCATAATCCAATATTCCTTGATGGCTCCCTCTTCAGAAGAGACGAAATCAAATTCGTTGAAAGGAATGATAAAACAAACGATAGTACTCATTACGCACTTTCCGATTTCAAGACAGCAGACGGAATCAGAAAAGGAGAAGATTATATGAACAATTACTTCGTTAATCGTTATGGAGCTATTAGAAATGTTGACTTCTCCCCGATGATTAAAAAAATCATTGATGCCAACGAGGGGAAATAGAATGCTGGAAACAAAGAAATATACTTTGGCAGTTGCTTTGGAACCGAAAAATAGTACTCTCTCTGGCTCAAAATGAATGTTCTTCCTACTTCCTTCTTATTTTGTTCCTAACTTCTTCCCTCTTTCTCTTCTTCTCGAGATACTCTTCTTCTGTTATTCCTTCAAGTGCAGCAGCTTCGCTGTCTGTGATGTGCTTCTTGTAGTTTTTTTCAAGAAAGAAGGACGATAGAAGCGCCCAGAGAGAGGGAGTTATGAAGCACGGGGAGTAATACTCTATTGTCCAGATTGTAAGTTCGATTGAAAGCAGAACGATTACAAATGTGCTGGGAAGGTGTGCAATCGTGAGTGTGAATGCTGTCTTTATGTACTCTCCAGTCTTCATCTCGAAACGGGCGAGGAGAGGAAAGAGATTGAGAATTGTCCCGGCAGGAAGAAGTAAGAGGACATAGTAGAACGTGAACATAAATGCACCCGTTCTTGTCGACGAGTTCTCCTTCATAATCATATATCCCCAGACAAACAGGAATATGAATGGGATTATGATAAGCGTAAGGATTACGCCTTCCTTGAAGTTCTTTTTGAAAGACGAGAAATATGTTTTGAAGGGAGTGTTGTCGCCATAGCGGAAAGCTTTAACTACGGCCTCATATAAAGAAGCAAGTGACGGCCCGAGAGTAACAACGCCGAGGGATGTAAAAACACAGCAGAGCGAGAGACCCACGAAGTCAACACAACGCCCCAGAAATCGCCATGGCTGCTGCTCGGGATTGAAGAAAGCCATTAAAGCGCCATCTCCATCAAGGCTTTATAGATAAGCTCAGCCATTTTCCTGTGGCCTTCCTTTGTCAGGTGTATGCCGTCAATATCTGACGCATTAACTATCCCCTCGGGATTGAGGAACTTTACACCCATATTATCTGCAACGCGCTTATATGTTTCACCGTAAAGGTGGCTCTCTTTCTTTATCTCGTCCTTGATTTGTGCTGTCTCCCCGTAAGGAAGCGGTGCAACAAGGAGGATCTTCACGCCATCCGGGAAGACTGGAGTCTTTGTGCGGTAGATATAGTTTGAGTTCTTGATGAGCCTTACTATCTCGGTTATTCCGAGCTCGATTCTATCCATGTGGTGGTCACAGAGGTCATTGGTGCCGAGAAAAACAACGGCAGCAGAGAGAGGAAGCTGACTCTTGAGAATGTAGCCGAGGGCCTTTTTGCCGTTGAGAAGGTCATCAAATCCTGTGTCGAAGACAGTTGTGCGCCCCGTCATACCTTCCTCAACTATCTGATACCCCTCCCCGAGCATAGCCTGAACAAGTCCCGTCCATCTTTCGTCTTCATTATAGCGCTCGGCAGTTCCCGGGATATAACCCCAGGTATTGGAATCGCCGAAGCATAGTATTCTCTTTTTCATTACTGTATCTCCGGATGCTTTTCTCTAAAATGGTAATATGCCCCTATAAGTCCGGCATTGTTGTCATAGAATGCTTTCTTTATATCTGTAGCATTTCCTATAAGAGGGTTAATCAGAGCTCGGTACTTATCCCTTATTTCGTCGACAATCTCCTCATTCTTCATTATGCCACCCCCGAGGACGATTACAGCGGGGTTTAGAATGTAGGAAAGTGTCACGAGGCCGTCGGCAATTGAGGAAGTCATAACATCGAGCGATGACAAGGCATCCTTATCGCCGTTCTTTGCTTCTTCCACCACCTTCTTTCCATTCCACGAGAAGGGGGCGTCTCCTTTGGCTTTTTCAACCCTCCGACAAAGGGCTGTTGTTGCGCCCATGCTCTCGAGTGTCCCGCCATCGACTTTTATATATCCAACTTCGCAGAAGGAGAATGTATGTCCCCTTAAAAGTCTGCCGTTTTCCGTAAAGCCTCCGCCTATTCCCGTACCGACAGCAAGAGAAAGAACAGATGAATATCCCATTCCCGCCCCCGATATGCTTTCAGCCAG
>CAVJEL010000086.1:0-4172 GCA_963648635.1 Ruminococcus intestinalis | reverse complement strand
GGCTGTTCCTCCGATATCGAGAGAAGCAAAGACTGACATATTATGCCTCGATTGCAGCGGTATATTTCTTTGTGATGAGTTGCGGTCGTGTTATCGAAGAGCCGACAACGACAGCAAAGGAGCCGAGGTCGAGAACGTGTCTTGCCTTCTCAGGGGAGTCGATGTTGCCTTCACATATAACACGGTGCTTCACGCCCTTTATTACATCCCTCAGTATTTTGAAATCATCCTCAGCAATCTTGAGACCCTTGCTCTCGGGAGTATATCCAACCATTGTTGTTCCGATGAAATCGAAACCGAGCTCGTCAGCATATAAGCACTCCTCGACAGTCGAGCAGTCAGCCATCAAAAGCTGATCTGGGTATTTCTTCTTTATCTCCTCAAAGAACTCCTTGAGTGTCTTTCCTTCAGGCCTGAGCCTATTTGTTGCGTCAAGTGCGATGATTTCCGGCTTGACCTCCATAAGCTCATCAATTTCCTTCATTGTCGGGGTTATGTAGATTTCGCTGTCGCTGTAGTCGCGCTTTACTATCCCGATAATCGGTAAATCGACATTCTTCTTTATCTCTGCAATATCTTCCTTCGTATTCGCCCTTATTCCCTTAGCCCCGCCTTCAGCTGCAGCAAGTGCCATTCTTCCCATTATGAAGGAGGAATGTAAGGGCTCATTGGAAAGAGCCTGGCATGAAACAATAAGCTTACCCTTTATCTTCTCAAATACATCATTCATATAATTTTCTCCTTTTCTATCTCTTCTCTTCCTCTTATCATAAGGCGAGGAAGGAAACAAATGAAAGAAATAACCTATTCAACACTCAATCGCCTTCATAAGGCAATTGATTACATCAACTCACACGATATCTCCACACTTCCTACGGGAAAGACAGTCATCGACGACGACATCTACATCAACGTAATGGAAACCGAAACAAAGATGGAAAACATCTTTGAAGCCCACAGGGACTATATCGACATCCACTACATGATTGATGGAGAAGAGGAAATCGCCATAGCTCCAGTAGAGGAGATGGAAGTGACAGACGAGTACAACAGCGAAAACGACTGCGTCCTCGGAAAAGCTGAAGGAGAGAGGCATAGAGTAAAGAGCGGCCAGTATTGTATTACCTACCCCTCAGAAGCCCACTCCCCCTGCCTATGTGTCACAAAGCCGATGAAAATCAGGAAAGCTGTCTTCAAGGTTCGTTTCTAGATTCTTGCAACAGCCTCATCAATCATCTTCGCACACTTCAAGACAACCTCTTTGTCCCCTTCAGTGTAGGGATAGAGAGGCGCTCTTACTCCGCCAAGATCCATTCCGAGCCTCAGTTTTATTACCTCTTTCATCGTTGCATAGAGGTTACCCTTTGCAGTGCAGAGTGCATAGATAATCTCGTCTGCGTCGTTCTGCACTCTTCTCGCCTTTTCGATATCGCCTTTCTTCACAGCATCGAATATTGCTAGATAGAGCTCTGGCATGACTGCATATGTTCCGCCAATTCCGCCGTCAGCGCCGATAGAGAGTCCACTTACAAGCTGTTCGTCCGGACCGTTGAAGACGACAAAGCCTCTTCCGCCTTTAGTTCCTTCAGCTTTGAACATCTGTATGTCCTGTGTCGGCATACTTGAGTTCTTGACTCCGACAACACGCGGATTCTTGAGCATTTCCCTGAGTAGTGGAATAGAGAGTGCAACTCCTGCTAGCTGCGGGATGTTGTAGATGATGAAATCGGTATTCGGGGCCGCTGACGATATGTCGTTCCAGTACTTAGCAATTGCATAGTCGGGAAGATGGAAATAGATTGGAGGAATTGACGCTATTGCGTCAACTCCGCACTTCTCTGCGTGAGAAGCAAGTTCCATCGAGTCCTTTGTGTTGTTACATGCAACGTGGGCGATTATGGTAATCTTACCCTTTGCTTCTTCCATTACGGCCTCAAGAAGCGTTTTTCTGTCCTCTACACTCTGGTAGATACACTCTCCGCTGCTTCCGCCGACATATAATCCCTTGACGCCCTTAGAGATAAGATATCTTGTAAAGGCCTTTACTCTTTCTTTGCTTATTTCCCCGTCGTTACCGTAGCAAGCGTAGAATGCGGGGAAAATTCCCTTGTATTTATCCAACATTTTTATCTCCTCAGCCTTTGACAGCTCCCATTGTTATTCCCTTTGTGAAGTATTTCTGGAAGATCAGGAAGACTACAATGATAGGAATACTTGCGAGTGCCGCTCCGGCCATTATGATTCCAAAATCTGTACTGTTCTCAGCCTGCATTGTAGCAATACCGAGAGAAATTGTCAGGTTGCTGGACTTGCTGAGCATGATGAGTTGCATGAAGTAATCGTTCCAGCTGTTGATGAAGGTAAAGATTGCGAGTGCTCCGATTCCCGGCTTAATCATTGGAACTACTATCTCGACGAATGTCTTTGCTTCATTCGAGCCGTCGATCCTTGCCGCCTCAAGCATTTCACGCGGAATACTCTCCGAGAACTGCTTCATCAAAAAGACTCCGAAGGGCCATCCGACTGTTGGGAAGATTACAGCCCAGAGTGTGTCGTAAAGCTTGAGGGCACTCATTTCTCTGATAAGTGGTATGAGTATTACCTGCTTCGGTAGCGCCATAGCACAGACAATGAGGGTAAAGAGTATCTTCTGGCCGTAGAAGCGCTTCTTAGCCAGAGCATATCCTGCCATCGATGCTGTTATACAGGTAAGAATCATCGCAACAACTGCCATTACAACAGTATTGAGCAGCCACCTGATTGCTCCCGGAACTCTTGGCCCCTTAAGACCGAAGAACTCGAAGAGAGGAGCCGAACGCTTTGAAAAGAGACGCGAGAAGTTATCCCAATTCCAGCTTGAAGGCCACCAGACAGGGGTTGTCGAGTTAATTTCCTTACTTGTCTTGAATGCCCCTGTCACAATCCAGTAAAGGGGGAAAACAGAGAGTGCCGCCAGGATGATGACGAGGATGACACTGATTATATAGTAAGGGCTTTTATTCTGCTTATTTAAATCCATATCGTCCTCCTTACCTTTCCCTTGCAACATAGAACTGCACAGCCGATAAAAGCGCTATGAAGAGAGCAAGGATAATTCCCATTGCGTTTCCGTACCCGAGTCTGTAGAGCTTGAATGCCGTGTAGTAGATGTAGTACATGACAGTCTGCGTCGAGTTGTTCGGACCGCCGCTTGTCAAAAGCTGAATAAGCGCAAAGCACTGGAAGCTGTTGATTGTCGTGATGACGATTATATAGAGTGTCGTCGGCATGATTGACGGCCACTTAATATGCCAGAAAGTCTGCATGTTCGTGCACCCGTCGACTTCTCCCGCTTCAACAAGAGTTGAATCGACATTGCCGAGGGCCGATACATAAAGAACAATAGGCTGTCCGACGGATGTCGTGAGAAGGATTACGATGATACAGCCGAGGGCAGTATTTGGGTTACCCAGCCAGTTTATATTCTGGTCGATTATACCCGTACCCTTCAAAACATAGTTGAGAACACCGTAGTAGTTGTTGTAAATCCACTTCCAGACGACCGTAACGGCAACAGAGCCCGTTACAACCGGAAGATAGAATATACACCTGAAGGCACTGAGAGCCCAGTTCTTCATCTTGTATATCGTCGTGGCGACCCAGAGGGAGAATGCCGTGACGATAGGAACCGAGACGATGACTATTATGAATGTATTCTTTAGTGCTTTCAGGAACACCGGATCCTGCCAGAGTTCTATGTAATTCGAAAACCCTATGAAAACATCCTTCTTGTTGGCGCTGAGCGAAGCATCGAAGAAGCTTGTAAAGAGACAGAGCACCATCGGGAATATTACAAAACCAATAAAGAATACCAATGACGGTAATAAAAAGAGGTAGGCAGAGACAGTCTCACGTCGTTTTATTGCCTTATCCATTCTATATCTCCTTGTCGCTGATACTCCGAGAACTTGTCTCGTGAGAGGAGCGACCAAATTACAAATACACCAGCCACCAGCCAAAACTAGCAACTGGAGTGGAGATAATTCGCCTTCAAGGCCCGCTTCTCCTGCGGTAGTGGGGTCTTTCTCCCCGTCGTCCTTCGCCAATGTTACGGGAGGTTTATGTATCCGCGTCACTGTTCCTACCCATCAGAACTGTTTAAACACGGACCGTAGAGCGACAGGCTAGGACAA
>CAVJEL010000085.1:0-8086 GCA_963648635.1 Ruminococcus intestinalis | reverse complement strand
ATAACTGAATACAACGAAGCAGAAACGATGGAGCTCTTCAAGGAGGAGGGAAGAGCAGAAGGTAGAGAAGAAGGTAGAGAAGAAGGTAGAGAAGAAGGTAGAGAAGAAGGTAGAGAAGAAGGCAAAATAAATAATCTTGTATCTCTTACAAAGAAGGGGTTGCTTACTGAAGAAATTGCTGCAAGAGAAGCAAATATGAGCCTCGGTGAATTCAGAAAGTGCGAAGCCCTCTATGGTGTGTGATTGAGATAGTGGCGTTGATTGGCTTTGTCTCTGCTCTTTGGACTGATGGTGGATATGTCAATTTGACGGATTTTTCCGCTTTTTTCTCTCTTTTGCGTCCTCTTCCTGCTCGCTGAGCTTCCTGTTGGTATCTAAAACAAGCTTCTTTGCCAGCTTCTGTGCTATCTTCTCGGCAAAATTATCTGATGTATCACGGCATCCGATTCCTGTCAGAAGTTCCTTTAGTGAATCAGGCGCAATCAATTTCTCGAATTCAAATCTGTCGAATTTGCCTTCCTTTAAAAGCTCCTGCATCCTTAGTGTAAGCTCATCTGCCGTCTCTTTTATGGCTGTGACATAAAAAGTGGAAATATGTTTGTTCAATTCATAGAATGGCGATACATCAATGGTTGCATATGGGTCGTTGGGATCAATGAAGAAGGATGTGACGGGAACGCTGAATGCCTTTGACAACTGGTCCAGTGTTTTGCTTGATGGGAAACTTGTCCCTGCCTCCAGCCTTGTAATCTGCTTTGGTGATAACCCTGTGCGGGCAGCCAGGTCATATTGTGTCCATTTCATCTCTTTACGTAGCTTAATCAAATTACTTTTAAATAGTTCCCTCGAGTCCATACGATGATTATAACCCGGTGTTTTTAATCTGTCTTCAATAATTTTTAGGATGTTAGAAAAGAAAATTCGGACATTTACGGGATAATCCACCACATCTATGTCCGTAATTTAACACCCACTTCCATTGTTATGTCTCTTTCAAAGGGTGCTATTCCTTATCTTTACTTCCTTTTGTAACCAGCATACCGCATGCAGCATTTGTATCCTGGCCTTTACTGCGTCTGATGGTATATGGAATTTTCAGCCTTTCGAGTTCCTTTGTAAATGCAATCACTTCTCTTTCGTCAGGGCTGTTGTAGGGGAGGGACGGAATCTTATTCCACCTTATGAGGTTTACAAGTACATCAAGGCCTTTAGTAAAGCGATGGAGCTCCTCTGCACTTTCTTTTGAGGTGTTGATTCCTCCCAGGAGACAGTATTCAAGCGTTATGCGCTTTTCCCCTTTATGCTGGAAGGATACAAGTGCCTTCTTTAGCTCGGAGAGGGGATAGTTGTTGTTGACCCTCATTATTTTTGATCGCGTTTCATTATTTGCAGATACTAAAGATACTGCAAGTTTTACAGGGATATTCAATTCCGATAGCCTTTTGATGCCGGGAACGACACCGCATGTCGATATCGTGATTCTCCTGTATGATATGTTGAGGCCGTCTTCCTTATGGAGGGTTGTTATCGCATTCATGACCTCTGTAAAGTTCTGCAAGGGTTCTCCCATGCCCATGAATACTATATGTGTAATGTGCTCGCCGAGTTTCTCGAGCTGTATATATTCTTCGACGATTTCCCCGCTTTTGAGATTGCGCTTGAGGCCCATAGTCCCGGTTGCACAGAGCGAGCAGCCCATTGCACATCCCACTTCGCTCGATAGGCACGCAGTGTAGCGCCCCTTGCCGTCGCTGAGTCTTACGCACTCCACCTCATACCCGTCTTCGAGGGACAAGAGAAGTTTTACGGCATCCGTGCTCTCAACTTTCTTCTCAACCTTTGTTGTCAGCGCTGAAGGCCTAAGAGCCGAAAGGCGCGTGCGGTCGCTGAGACTTAGTGATGTCATTTTATCGAAGTCAGTTATTCCCTTATCGAGAAAGGATCTGACAATTCTTGCTTGAAACGGTTTTTCAAGCTTCAATACACTCTGTAATTCTGTATCATCTAAACAATATAAACTGGACATTTCTCTTCACAAGAATAACACAAAAGAGAGGTGTGGAAAAAGGGAAAACTCCCTTTTCAAGATTGCTTTTTTGGACGATTATACATGGTGAATCAGCTTATGCTGAAAAAGGAGAAATAAAGATGAAAAAGAAAATCATCGCATTTGTTCTTATTGCGGCTCTTGCCGTCGTTTCCCTCGCTGCCGCAAGCACAACGGGAACAGCAAAGAAGAACTCAATTGCACTCGGTCTCGGACTGGGTACACACAATGGACTTGCATTCAAATACGGCTATGGAAAGTTTGACTTGGCTGTCGATGCTTCTGCAAAGGTTGTCGGAGGGCAGGGCGTTTCATTCTCTGCAGACGTAGGTGCTTTCTATAACTTTTACGATATCGTATTCGACACAGGTGCTCTTACAAAGAAGCAGACAATCTCTCTTTCCCTCGGCCCTGTTGCTGCTTTCAGCGTAAAAGAAGGCTATCTTGGACTTGATGCTCTCTTCGTCGTGGGCGCAGAGTATACATGGAGCAAGGTGCCTATCACAATGTTCCTCAAGCTCGGCGGTGGTGTGGGACTCGATATCAACAACAGCTTCAGTGCTTCCTTTGTGCCTTATGGTGTCATCGGGGCAGTCTACACATTTAATTTCTGATTCTGATTGACTATCGTCAGGGGGGCTCTTCGGGGCCCCTCATTCTTTGCAGATATATGGTGTATAGCGTCCTTTTTCCTCTTTTTTGACCTCGCACTCAACCTTGATTCCGTCTTCCAGGTATTCAACAGATTTAATTTTCTCTTCTTTCGAGAGATGGGCGAAGAGAGGGGACGAGAAGGGAAGGATCAGACTCAGCGGAATGTAGAATGAGGATGTTATTTCATCAAGGGATGCTATGAAGTCTTCTATTCCCTTCCCATCCTTGAAACTTGTTTCTATAGTTTTATAGCCCGATGATCTGAGCGCCGAGAGTGATATGTCGTCAGTCGGGGAGTCTATTTTATTGAGCACCACAAGTTTGATCTTATCCTTCCCTCCGAGAGAAGATATCGTATCGAGTGTTACTCTCAGGCATTTTACGGCATCTGGGTGCGAGGCATCTGCGACGATGATAATTCCCGAAGAGTTCAACGCCTCCTCGAGCGTCGAACTGAAGGCCTCGATGAGAGATGGCGGAAGATCCCGGATGAAACCTACTGTATCAGATACGATTATGTCGCGTCCGGATGGAAGGGTGAACGAACGACTTGTTGTGTCGAGGGTTGCAAAGAGTTTATCTTCCGGCGGGGTGCAATTGGCTGAGAGGTAGTTGAGTATTGTTGTTTTCCCGCTATTGGTGTAGCCGAGAAGTGCAAATGACGGGATGGACGATGAGAGTCTCTTCTTCTGCTGGGTCTCTCTGATTCTCTTTATATCGCAGAGCTCTCTGTCGAGCTTTGTTATCTCGCTCTCGATTGACCTTCGCCTGAGCTCGATTTCCTTTTCTCCTTCACCTTTGCTTCCTCTGACTCCTCCGCGCTGCTGGGAATATGACGCATTACGGAAGACAAGACGGGGTTTGAGGTATAGGAGGCGTGCTTTCTTTGTCTGTATTACAGCTTCCTTCGAGTGCGCGTTCTGGGCGAAAATCATGAGGATTATTTCCTCTCTGTCAGATACCGGCCTTTCGACTATCGTTTCCAGTCTCTCTTCTTCCCTGGGGGAGAGGAAGGTATCGACAACGATAGAGGAGGCATCTACAGCTCTGGCAATTTCGGCGATTTCCTCCATCTGGCCCTTCCCGAAGATGTTGTCCTTCAGAGTGAAACTCTTCTGATACACAATCAATAGGCCCAGATTCTCCACAAGAGATCTGATTTCCATTTCCCTGTAATAAACGCTCCTTTCATCCTCTCCGATTTCTCTTGTCGTTACGAGGAGTACTCTCTTTTCATCCATATGGCAATGATAGCAATTAAAACATTTTTGTTGCATAATGTGGGGGAGGAAAAAAGATGAGTCTTAATTGTGGTATTGTCGGATTACCGAATGTCGGTAAGTCAACTATTTTTTCAGCTGTTACTTCAGCTCCCGCTGAAGCTGCAAATTATCCTTTCTGTACTATTGACCCGAATATCGGGATGGTGAATGTCCCCGATAAGAGGCTGGATAAAATTGTCTCTTTAATCCCCCCTGAGAGGGTTGTTCCGGCAACAGTCGAGTTCGTCGACATTGCAGGACTTGTGAAGGGGGCGAGTCAGGGCGAGGGACTGGGAAACAGATTCCTCGGCGCCATAAAGGAAGTGGGGGTTATTGCACATGTTGTAAGGTGCTTCGACAACAGCGATATTATCCACGTGAACAATAAAATCGATCCCGCAAGTGATATCGAGACAATAGATATAGAGCTTGCCCTTTCCGACCTCGAGACAGTCGATAAGCGCTATCAGAAGCAGAGTAAGATGGGGCGTATAAACAAGGAGACGGCAAAGGAGAACGAGAAGCTCATTCCTCTCTACGAGCGCTTGATAAAAGCCCTCGGGGACGGTATCCCGGCGCGAAGACTGGGGCTGGATGAGGATGAGAAGGCACTTCTTTACGACCTCCACCTCATTACGCTGAAGCCTGTTATCTATGTATGTAATGTCGACGAGGACTCAATCAACAGCGACAACGATTATATAAAGGCTGTGAGAAAAATTGCTGCCGCCGACAATGATGCACCAGTTGTTGTGATATGTGGAAAAATCGAAGCTGAAATCGCCGAACTCGAGACAGAGGATGAGAAGAAGGAATTCTTGGAGGCTGTCGGACTCGAGGAATCGGGACTGAATAACCTTGTCAGGGCAGCCTATCATGCACTTGGGTTGAGGACATTCTTCACAGCCGGTAAGGATGAGGACAGGGCCTGGACATTCAAGGAAGGCAGTAAAGCTCCGCAGTGCGCAGGAATAATTCATTCGGACTTCGAGAAGGGCTTCATTAAGGCCGAAGTATATAACTACGATGACCTTGTAACATACGGAAGCGAACAGAAGGTAAGGGAAAACGGAAGGATGAGACTTGAGGGAAAGGATTACGTCGTTCAGGACGGCGATATCGTATTCTTCAAGTTCAATGTTTGAGAAGCTCCTCTGACATTTTCTTCATCTTAGTCACGTCGAGCTTGACGACTTTTCTATCATAAGTGATAAGGCCGTTGAGCTCGTCTTCCACATCCGATAGCTGAGTGTAAATCGAGGCGCTGAGTCCCATCTCTTTAGCAGGAATTATCTCCCTCTCGTACATATTTACGACGGCATCGGTAAGTTCCTCTTTCGACTTATAACCCTTATATGTGAAGGTCTTATCTGAAAAGGTGTGGCCTTCTATCCTGAGACCGTATCCACCGAACTCGGTGAGTATGACACAGCGCTTATATTTGTCTTCTTTAAACCTGTACGGCCTGAAGTAGACGTGCTCGCTCTTGAACTGCCCCTTCTTCTGGTCAAGCCATCCCGAGTGATAGTCCACCGTCCGCGTTCCGTCCATCCTCTCAACCATTTTCGATATCTCCACACTGTCAAACTGGCCCCAGCCTTCGTTGAACGGTACCCACATCGCAATTGAAGGGACGTTGAAAAGGTGTTCAACCATAGAGAAGAGGTTCTTCTTGAACTTCTCTCTCATTTCCTTATCACGCCTGGCGAGTAGACGGTAGTGGTTGTCCTTGAGGTGTGACCCGATGATAAGCGGTGCGGAAACGATAAAGGGCGAGTACTTCCCACCACCCGACGGCATATCTTGCCATACGATGAGACCGATTCTGTCGCATAGGCTGTACCATCTGAGAGGCTCTATCTTGATGTGTTTTCTTACAGTATTGAAGCCCATGCTCTTGAGAAGTAATAAATCATCTTCCACTATCTTTTCCGACGGGGGAGTATAGAGTCCGTCCTTCCAGTACCCCTGGTCGAGAACACCATGATGGAAGTAGGGCTTTCCGTTTAAAAAGAGCCTCTTTACGCCCTTTTCGTCTCCTTCCACACCGAATGTCCTCAGTGCAGTATATGATTCGACCCTGTCTTTCTTGTAAGAGAGTGTAAAATTATATAGATATGGCTCCTCCGGACTCCAGAGTTTAGGCGAGGAGACGGGAATATATTTCTCCTTACCGCTTTCGAGCTCTATCGTGTTGCCTAAAAGAGTAAGTTCCCCTTTTCCTCCTGCTGTTGTGTTCATCGTTATGGAAAAACCCTTTAAATCGGGAACAATTTTTAGCCCTGTTATGTGGTCCTTCTTAACTTTCTCAAGCCATACCGTCTGCCATATTCCCGACTGTGGAGTATACCATATGCCGCCTCTCTTTATTTTCTGCTTTCCTCTTTCCCCCTCTTGCGTATCTGTCGGGTCTTTTACGATTACACAGAGTTTGAACGAGCTCTTATGTACTGTGAAAGAGAATGGAAGGTAGCCGCCTTCGTGTTCGGCTACGTCTTCCCCGTCGATGAAGACTCGCGCGAAGTAGTCTACAGCTCCGAAGTGGAGAATAAGGTCCTCTTTCTTCTCATCGAAAAGATAAGGAAAGTCAACACTCCTTTCATATATAAGTGTTTCGTCTGGGAGAAGTATGTGCCCCACACCGCTGAGTGTACTCTCTGGGGAGTATGGGACTAGGATATCGCCCTTCTTTATAATCTTATCATTTCTATCGTGTATTTCGTATTTCCACTTTCCGTTGAGGATGAGATAGTCGTCTTTTCTCTCGAACTGTGGTCTAGGGTATTCAGGAAACGGAATCATGCCCTCTTCCTCCTTTTGAGTATAATTACAGGAATCACTGCCACTAATTCTACAGTAGCTCCAAGAAGGAATATAAGTGGCGTCGGGACAGTCTTCTCGACTCCGAGTTCGACATACGTGAGTGCGGAGTTCTTTATTGCTACTGCTCCTATGTATGGCCCCAGCACCATCGGCAGCATGACAAGGAAAATCATCCTTATTCCCTGTATCTCGCCTTCGCTTCCCTTCGGAGTATAATCCCTAAGGAGTGCCGAGAGTATGGTAGTAGATGTAAGGTAGCCACTCATCATCACAATACCCGAAAGGAGTGTGAAGAGAAATGAGCGCGCAAAGAACATCATCCCCAGCCCCAGTGCCATCGTGATAAGGGAAATTACGGCGCTTATCTCGCGTCCTGTTTTCTCAATGTGTCGGCTTACTAAGACGGTAATAACAGATGCCGCAATAAGTACGGCTCCGAGGAGAACGGCGTAGTTTGATTCAAAGCCGAGGAAAGTCTCCATATAAATAATAAGGTATGGGAAGAATACCTGCATTCCCAGGGCACTTAAAGAATAAGCAATTAGAACAATGTATAGTGACGGATTATCCTTAATTGTTTTTCTTTTGAAACCGAATGTCAGGCACTCGATGATGTTTACGTCTTTCTTTTCGCCCTTGTCTTTGTCTAAAAGGAAGATAGATAAGACCCCCGCTACGAGCATTACTCCTGCGATGATGGAGAAGAAGAGAGGCCACTCACCGCGCTGCGTAAATGGGTCGAGAAGACCGAAGACAATAAGAAGTGCCACCATCGGAAGAATCTGTATGACGGCCTCGGTCTTAGTCCTTTCCTTCTCTTCAATTCTTTCCGTTACATATGCATTGAATGCCGCATCGTTAGCGCTTGAACCAAAGAATGTCATAATGCAATCGAGTATGATTACAAGAAGGGCCGACTGTGGAATGGAAGCGTTGACAAATGCAAAGGCAAAGACAGAAAACGCCCATACGATATAACCCAGGCTGATGAAGATTTTCCTCTTTCCGAGTTTGTCGGAAAGTGCACCCATTATGAGGGTTGTCAATGTTGCGACAACGGCAGAGGACGAAACCATCGCTGCTATTGCCGATACATCATGGGTTATGGTGTTGTACATGAATACGTTGAAGTACATATTTTCGACAGTCCAGGCAATCTGCCCCGAGAGACCGACAATAATCAAACCAAGCCAATTCTTTCTGCTCATGGCTTGATTATAACTCTTTCACCCAATTCAGTAATGAAAAAGATTGAAGCTGATGCAGCAATGAGTTATGATTGATAATGTCAATATTTATA
>CAVJEL010000084.1:0-8136 GCA_963648635.1 Ruminococcus intestinalis | reverse complement strand
ATAAAAAGATGTTTTATCCTTCAAGAATTCTTTGACTAGCGTTGTCTTCCCCACCCTGCGGCGACCATAGATAACGACAAAACTGCTCTCACGGTTATATTCCGAATTCAACCTATTCAACTCACTTTCCCTACCTATGAACTTCATATGTGTCCCCATGATAAACTTGTTTATGATAATCTAACTTATATTATTTGCTCTCACAACCGAAAGTCAATCGATATATGTTGAACATTTCTCAGGAAGGCACTTTTCAATAGAGGTCATCAATGGTAAAGAGGGTTGCACCTTCTCTTCCGGCCCTTTGCTTCACTGGCTCTGTAAACCCAGACTTACTGAAAAACATAAGGTGCTTTTCCTTTATATCCTGAAACATCTCTGAAGCTATAGCGAGGTCGTCATATTCTTCCATAGCCATAGGTTTATTTCTAAACTTGCATTCACAGAACAATGCTTTCTTTCCGCTTTTGTCCAATGCAAGGATGTCGATATCATCCTGAGCTTTTATGAGTGGATTATTGCCCCACCACTTCCCCATCTTATATGGGACAAACGGCAGCTTGTTCTCTGCGGCGGCCCGAATAAGATACTCCTGGCATATCTTTTCAAAGACAGGCCCCATGTAATCATTAATATTCGCCATAATCTCTTCAGATGAGCGTTCCGGGCCAAGGAGGGAATAATAATTCTGATTGGTAAAAAGGAACCGATACCAGAACCTGAAGTAATTATCTGTTATCTCATAAATCCCCTTTTTGCTTGTTTCGCTCTCCGTACAAGGAATACGCTTTTCAATTAGTCTGAGAGTCTCGAGTGTAAGCATGTATTTGCTGCATTTGCTTTTCTCCTCATGAATACGGTCAGCAATCTCAGAAATCCTGTTGCATCCATTTGATAACGCCTCAAGAATGGAGTTGTAAATTCTGGGCTCTCTTAACTCTGCTCTGAGGAGAGTCTGGGGCTCATCGTTCAGAAAGCTACCCTCACAGAGTAAATTATTCTCTATGTTGTTTCTCAAGGAAACATCAGGCGAGAAGTCTTCGAGGTATCTTGGAACACCACCGAGTATTCCATAGAGAATTGCTTTTTCCGTTTTACTGTAGAAAGGAAAAAACTCAGCGCTCTCCAGGTAGTCAAAAGGCTTAACTTCCATGTTACCGGTAATTCTGCCGTATAACGGACTCTTATATCCCATCACATCGTTGAGCATAAAGCTGACACTGGAGCCACATAATACAAGAAATATATTCTTATCCTTCCACGCATGGTCAATCGTGTGTTGAATAATGCTTTTTATCGAAGGGTTGGACTCTGCCATAAACGGAAATTCATCAATAATAAGGACAAGTTTTTCGTCCCCTGCTTTTCTCGTAATGTATTCAAATGCAGCCTCCCAGTCTGAAAAAGCAGAGATAAAACCTCCTTCAAAGAAGGTCTGGAGTACAATAGAAAAATCCTTCAGATTCAAAGAATTATTCTTTTCCTGGGAGGAAAAAAACAAAGACCTGTGCCTCTTCGCAAATTCTTTCAATATGGTGGTTTTTCCAATTCTCCGCCGACCATAAAGGGTCAAAAATTCAAATTTCGGGCTGTTATACATCCTTTCAAGCTGATTTAATTCTGCCAGTCTCCCAATCATCAATGCCCTCCCCAAAGCTGAATAAATAAAACTACTCATAAGTAGTATACTCTTGAGTAGTATATGATGTGCTGTCCGAATTTTCAACCCGTTTGTACTCAAGACAAAATGGTGCCAAGTTATGAGTCAAAGACCATAACCCAAAACAACGTGTGCTCCTGTTCTCCTTCAAGGTAACGTCTGAGGTGTTGCAATATCGGGAGAAAAACAAAAGAATATTATCCGGAAACAGAAATGGCTGGAATAGTTGATTATCTTAAGTGGCGTGGAGACCTTCCTCTCTCATCATTTCCCTTCAATGAAGTTGACGGGGCAGTACTAGCATGCCTTGCATACATAAAGTTCGAGGCTACAGGAAAGAAATGGGAAGGAGAAACGCTGGAAGGGGCACTGAAAGCCCTTCTCAATACTCCCGAGGAGAAAGACAATGCTTTTATCAAAGCACTCTCAACATCTCCAAGATTCTCATCAATGACAATACTCGATTATACATCCCTTATCGAGAATGAGAGCCAGACACAATTTGCAGCAATAACGCTCAAAGATGAAAAAAGCGGGCACATCTACCTCTTCTACCGTGGCACTGATGATACGCTTCTCGGCCTCAAGGAAGATTTCAACATGTCCTTCATGACTGTCATCCCGGGACAGCTGAGGGCGCTCGAATATCTTGAGGGCATATCAAAAAGATATGACGGAACCTTTACGCTCGGCGGCCACAGCAAAGGCGGAAACTTCGCTGTCTATGCCTCGTCATTCATCAATGCGGAGTGTCAAAAGAGAATCGAAGCCATATACAACTATGACGGCCCCGGATTCGAGGAAAGCGTCATCGGAACTGACGAGTACAGAAGAATCTGCCCTCTCGTCCAATCCTTCGTTCCACAGACATCCATTGTCGGCATGATGCTTGAGCATGAGGAGAAGTACACCATCGTCCATTCTTCCGGATCAGGCGTGGGACAGCACAACATTAATTCATGGGACGTGGATAGAGATACCTTCGTGCACCTTGAGGAAGCAGATAACGAATCGCGCTTCATAGACGGCACACTCAAGTCTTGGCTGAAGAATCTCGATAGGGAGAAACGTGGCGAGTTCATCGATGCCGTATATACCGTAATGGAGAAAAGTGGCGCGAAAACTCTCACGGAGCTCAAAAGTAGCTGGTTCAATTCCGGAATAAAGATTGTCAAAGGCTTCAGAAAACTCCCCGCAGAAACAAGAAAAACAATGTCCCTCGCGATGAGCGTTCTCTTCAAGAGCTCAAAGGAAAGCCTCAAGAATCTCAAAGCACAAGATGAAGCTCATCGCAAAAAGAAGACAGAACAACACCAAAGAAAAAAGAATACAGACAATATCTGATTGAGCTACGCCGGGATATAGAAAAACCTTACATATAGTACAGCCGAATCCATAACCATCGTAGGTGCCCCGCCTACATGCAGAGCACGAAAAAGAAAGTGATGAAAGTTGTCTTATTGTAGCACTTCCCGTCTTTGATTTTGAATAACAACTAGCACTCAAAAGCTAAAGTAACTTACGAGATATAATGACATAACATTATGTACAACTAGCCTACACATTGTCTTGCGTATACTACCCTATTATCAAGGTTATGTCCGCACGGATGAGGCTCATATCAGTTGTTGATATACACTAATTTCTGGGTTATCTTTTTATTGAGAGAGAATTAATAAAGCAGAAGGAATGCCGGGATATGGAAGAAAAGTTCAACATTGATGATTTTGCCAGATACAGGGAAGACAATCGTCTTGAAGTGAAGAAAGCCCAAAAGGGACTTCCCCTCTCCATCTGGGAGAGCTATTCTGCTTTTGCAAATACAAACGGAGGATGCATTATTCTCGGTGTCGGCGAGAAGAAGGATAAATCCTGGGAGACAACTGGGCTTGAAGATATCGAAGCTCTCAAGAAAGACTTCTTCGACACACTTCATAATCACAGCAAGGTGAACATTGCTCTTGTCGACGACGCTGCTGTTAAGAGTTATAAGTTGAATGGTGATGATATCCTCGTAATAGAGGTTCCAAAAGCAAGACGAGAAGACAAGCCTGTTTATATCAACGGCGACATATGGAACGGAACATTCAGGCGGGACGGAGAAGGAGATTATCACTCATCAAGAGAAGATATACTTTCCATGCTACGCGACCAGACCGAGAATACCTCGGACATGAAGATTCTGGAAAACAAAGAGATAAAGGATTTTAACGAGGACAGCCTGAAGTCTTACAGAATAAGATACAACAACAATCATCCGGACCATCCCTGGTCGAAACTTCCCGACGACGAATTTCTGGTGCGAATCGGCGCTGCAAGTGATGAAACATCCGATAAGCGTATTCATCCTACCGCTGCCGGACTATTGATGTTCGGTGTGAATCATATAATCATCAGGGAGTTTCCGAACTTCTTTCTTGACTATTATGAGAAAGCAGACCCCCTTCTCAGATGGACGGACAGGCTATCATCACATAGCGGTGACTGGTCAGGCAACATCTACGACTTCTATACCAAAGTATATATGAAAATAGCTGTTGATCTTAAAAAGCCTTTCAAACTTAACGGCATATACAGAATTGATGATACTCCTGTCCATGTTGCCGTAAGGGAAGTGCTGGCCAACTGCCTTGCAAATGCCGATTACTTCCTTTCTGATTCTGTCAAAATCGAGAAATATCCTTATCAACTGGTATTCACAAATCCTGGGACGATAAGACTCGGGAAGAAACAGATGCTTCATGGAGGAAAGTCAAATCCCAGGAATAAGATTATTATGAACATGCTCAACTTCATCGGAGTGGGAGAAAGAGCAGGAAGCGGTGTCCCGAATGTCTATAAAATCTGGAATGATGAAAACTATGAAGAGCCGACAGTCGAGGAGCAGAGCGGCAGGGATGCTACGATATGTACTGTTGTTACACTTCCTCTCGTAGAGAAGGATAATTCATCTATATATGATGAGAAACAAAAAGGGCAACAGCCAACAGAAAAGAATATTAGTGCAGAATTAGATGAAAGAAGAAAGCTGGTTCTTGCAAATCTTTATAATAATCCAAATGCTACCGTGACAACTCTTTCCGATGAGCTTAATCTCTCTATAAAACAGATTAGAAGTATTCTTGATTCTATGAAGGCGGACGGTCTTATTCATCGAGAAGGCGGGAATCGTTATGGAAAGTGGATTATAAATTAGTTGAAAAGGGCAAATAAGGGCAAATAAGGACAAATAAGGGCAAATAAGAGCAAATAGAATTATAATTCTATACTGTCATTAAAGATAGCATTTAGCTCTTTGATAAAAAAGGAGCGAAAATAAGAGCGAAAAAGCAAATAGAGGGCAAATAAAGGGCACAACAGAAATTACCTACAATTTCATGAGGTCGCCTGATAGGCGACATTTACCATTCTCACCATCTGAAACGAGAGGGGTTAATCACACTTCGTAATTAAGTCTTCATATCTTTTAAAAAGTTTTGAGGCAATTTCGCTCTCAGTGAGGTTACTAGAAAACCCATAAGCACGCATTACAGCTTTATCATTTTCTTGATGGGCTTCAAACAAATCCTGCGGCATAAAAACACCATACAGGGTCGCAAGTGACGCTGCTGGGTGATTAGCTCTTGCATCTAATACCTTTTTTGCCGTCTCTTCTATTTTCTTTTTCTGTTCATCAGTCGAATCCGGCCAAGGAAAATTGTTATACACTATCTCTGCAGAATAACGATATCTCATCTCTAGTCTTCCGCAAACATACCGAACCCAAACATTATGGACAATAGATGTCAAAACACCAAATTCATACATCGTGGCATTTGGGATTATGAGAGTTGCATCACTAGCTATTGTTCCATGGTCTAAAAAACCAATCGGAATATATTTTCTCTTCTCTGAAGATATTCTCGGGATTAAGATGTAATTTCCTTCGACAGGCTGTCTAATCTCGCCAAATAAATATGGCGTATTAGCTAATTTTCTTGTTGCTTCCCTGTTACTTGCCTCACGCACTGATTTTACTGCCTCAACGCGTTTTTTGACTAACGGCATTCTATTAAGCTCTTCGGGATTGGCATCCTTCAACCATAAACAATATCGTTTTTTATTGTTGATAAACTCTTCAGCTCCAACAAATTCTTTAATATATTGAGAGCTGTTTCTTTCTTGTCTTATAAATTCCTTGTACTCGTTTTCATTTAATAAAAGATTTCTTCCATCATTTGGCATACTACCCATATTTATTGGAGATACATTACAAATGGGTTGCTCTCTATATTTAACAAATATGTTTTGTTCATCTAATAGATATCCATTAATATTATTGGCTTTAATTGTTTGTAGCGCATTAGGATATATCTTCTTAGAACTCCATTCAACAAAGCTAAAACCTATAATTACACAATGAACATGTGCCTTTAATAGCGCTTCGCTGTCCCATCTAAATGTCCTATAAGCAAAATTGATGTGTATGCCATCATCAATAAGTGGCTTCAAAATTAAATATGGCTGTTCTCCCTGCGTAATTGAATTTGTTGCAACTAAAGCAGTCTGTATTTTAGTCCCCTTCATCATGTCTTTGGCTTTAATAAACCAACAGCCTACATAATCAATATTCCCAGCTCTTCTTTCATTTGGGAAAATACTCCTGATATCATCTTTCTGAGAACTATTCTTCATTCTTGCCCCAATAAAAGGAGGATTACCTATTATGTAGGACAATTCACTTTTGGGCACAACAGTCTCCCAATCAATGGATAGAGCATTGCCTTCTATGATGTTTGCATATGATTTCAAAGGAAGAAATTCCAAATTGCTACTGAGAACTTCATTTGTTTCGTTCATCATTTGGCTTTCTGCAATCCATAGAGCAGTTTTTGCAACGGACACTGCAAAGTCGTTTATTTCAATACCATAAAATTGATGGATATCAACAAATATAAACTGTTCATCCTGAGTAAAAACATCTAGAAAACGATTACTGCCTAATCTCATTCCAATACATTCATTTTCCATCTTTCTCAGACAAATATATGTCTCTGTCAAGAAATTTCCACTTCCACAAGCAGGGTCAAAAAATTTCAATGAGCCTAATTTCTTCTGAAATTCAAGAAGCTTTTCATCTCTTCTCTTTATAACGCTCATTTGTTTTATACTATTTAACTCGTCTCTTAAATCATCTAAAAACAAAGGATCAATTACTTTGTGAATGTTCACAATGCTTGTATAGTGCATTCCCCCGTCACGCCTTGTATCCGGATTGAGCGTCGATTCGAATATAGATCCAAATATTGCGGGTGATATCTCCGACCAATTAAAATCTCCTGAAGCTCTCTGCAAAAGCAACTGTTTAATAGATTCACTCAGTTGAGGAATTGTTTGATCCTCCTCCGTGAATAAACCTCCATTAACATATGGAAACGCAGCCAAATCTTCTTCAAGATATGGATCCCTTTCCTCTTCTTTCGTATCCAATACTTTAAATAAATCCAATAATGCTCTACGAAGCAGATATGCTTCAAATTTCCTAATGTAATCGCCGAACATATTTCTACGACCAAAAAGTCCTGCATCCTCTGCATATAAACAGAAAACTATGCGAACACAAAACATGTTCAAGCTTTTTAATGTTGCAGGACTCGGATTAGCTGCATCGTTATATTGAGAAAGAATGGCATCATATATTTCGCCGATAATTTCACCGGCCTCTAGCGAAGTTGCATATTCCTCCTGTATATGATCTGATTCGGATTCAACAATGAACGAAAGTCTGTTGTATTCTCTAGCCAAATTCTTCAACAAAATTTCCTGAGGCTCGCTATTAGGCAAATCCATATCGTAAACCAGAAATGACTTAAAATTACACGTAATTATCCATCGCGGATGCATGTGATATGGCAAACCTGTAACATAGCGTTTAGCTTGCTGAAATGGATCAAGTAGACTTCCGTCCGATTGTCTTATTCTACTATGTAAATCCTTCTCAGCACTTTTCTGTTCAATCAGGACTTTCGAAGGGGCTATATAAGCATCTATAAAAGATGTGGTATCTATATGAGCTTGTTCCTCAAAGCTAATATAATTGGTATAGTCATCAACTCCAAAAACATGTTCTAGCAAATCTATCCAAAAAGACTGACACTCAGCTCTTTCTCGCCCACGATTCTCCCATCTATTTGCAAATTCCTTTGCTGCTCTTCTCTGCTCTTGAGGTGTCATTAGCGAAAATATCCCCCTTCACTTCAAAATTATATAAACATTTTACTGAATAATATACCTTTTTTCTCACCTAGCGATAAAAGGCCTCTGACGTAAGTACGGCTCGGTAGTCTTTACAAAAACTCATTCTTCTTTCACCCCTGCCCCGCTCAAGGTGCCGTTGTTGACATTTATCTGCACGGGGATTGCATCTTTGAGGCTCTCCACATGCGATATTATCCCAATTGTCTTCCCGTCTTGTCTTATCTTCAAAAGTGCTTCTG
>CAVJEL010000083.1:0-8138 GCA_963648635.1 Ruminococcus intestinalis | reverse complement strand
TTTATTTTTGTTTTCAAAGCTTCTTTTATTTCTTCAACCCATACATTGTCGCTCTGAGTGAGGTCAACTCTGTAGAGTATGTCTTTCTCGAGATTAACTTCTTTCGGCAGGTGTGATGAGAAGACAGACACAAGTCCGTTTGCTTCTGCTTCAACTAAAACTATCCCGAGGCCTTCAAAGAGGGATGGGAACAAAAAAACATCGGAGGCTGAGAGTAGGGCGGGAATATCGTCACGCTCGCCGAGAAAAAGTACGTCATCCTCAATCTTAAGGCTTTCGGCCTTCTTCTTGAGTTTATCCTCGAGCTCTCCCTTACCGGCAATAAGGAGCTTTGAGTCCTGGCGCTCGGCGTGGAAGAGGGCGAAAATATCGAGTACCCTCGTCTGATTCTTCTGCTCGACCATGCGTCCTATGTTTATGATAACAGCCGTAGTCGGCGCTATATTAAGCTCTTTCCGTTTGTCTTCTCTTATCTTTTCATTAAAGCGGAACTTTTCTGTTTCAATTCCGTTGTTGAGTACTGTGTATTCAGCCTTACCTCTGTAGAGCCATTCTCCAGCTGCTTTGGAGCAGGCAAAGCGGTAATTGGCTCTTTTCCAGAGGTTATGACGGAAGAAGAATCTAATTAAATCTGAGGCATCTTTCTTCGTCTCTGCTATATGGCTGTGTGCCACACATATGCGCCCGAGTTTCTTTGCAACCCTGAATGTTTCAGAGGCCGAATCCATCAGGTGGTCGTGGATTATCATATGCTCGGGGTGCGAAAGGAGAAAAGCTTTTAGGTCTCTATCATAGGAGATTTTGTTGTAGCCGAGAAATCTTTTTATATGGTAAATTCTTCCGCCGAGGGCTTCGATTTCATCTTCATATGCAGTCCTGTAGTCGGAGGAAAGCAGGAAGTCGAACTGAACTTTAGTTCTATCTATGTGGCGGTAGATATTCATTATTAATGTTTCGGCGCCGCCTCTCTCCATTCCCCAGCTTACCTGAAGTACACGTATGGGATCAGCCATTGGTTTTCTCCTTCAGCGCCCTATAGTCACGAAGCGTTATCCCTTCAAAGTTTCTGCTTATTCTCTTGAAGAGTACTTCGAGGTCGGAATAAAGCTTTTCGATGCTTTCGGAAGTTTTGAAAGTAGGGCTTCCTCCCGGCATGAACTCCGATGAGTGGAGCATGAAGGCTATATAATCCCGCTCATCCTTCTCCGCCTTCTCGACGATATACATCATACGACTGAGGTTTGAGCCATCACTTCTGAGCCAGAGCGTGTCTCCGAGAATGGAGTGATAGATATTGCCGACTCTGCCCTTGAGGGATTTGTAGCGCGACGAGAAGATTTTGTGGCTTTTAATTATCGTAACTGGAACTTCGAGAAGGGTCTTCTTCTCGTTTATAAAGTAGCTCGTCTCCGGAAATGATGTGTAGTCAGCCCCTCTGGAATCTGGTGACTCTCCACTCTTTCCCTCCCAGTTCATGTGTGGGGTAACGGAAGTATCTACAGTGTAGCCGTACTTTTCGAGAAGCGAAAAATACCTTTTGTCCATAGCCCACCGTCCTGCCCTGTGCGATGTGGGTCTTATTCCTGTTTTCTTCTCTATCTCCTCTGTAAGTGTTTTTATCTTCTCCTCCATAACAGCTTGAGGATACTCGATAAGATACGGCGCTTCGCTAGTAGAAGTGTGCTCTAGTTCAAAAAGGGGAGGGGTGTTCCATGCGTGAAGGTGCATGCCGAGCTCCCCTCTCTTCTCTTCTTCGACCTTTGTTATAAATTCAACGTACCTCGGGTCGTTAATCATCTCCCAGTTGGTGAGCCATACGGGCTTGAAGGCATATTTGTCACATAGGCTCTGGAAACGGCTTAAGAAGAGTGTGTTTTCCGTTGTTATTTCATCGCCTTTTTTCCACTGCCATAGGTTGTCGCCTTCGGTATCTATTGTGATTATGAAGTATTTTTTCTTATCCATTTTACTTCTTGAAAATCCTATAAACCTTGAGCATGATTTTGCCCTTCAATGTAACCCCAATCTGACCGTTGTAGTAAATAATCCTCTTTGGAGGAGTTCCGGCAGAAAAGCCGAGTTTGAAGTTGTCGATTCCGTTAGGCTCGTCAAAACTCCTTACTCCACCCCAGTCGTAGTATGAAAAGCCTTTATCCTTGAAATAGAGCATATCGAAATAGTGGAGGCGTTTGTTGCTCCGTCCGATTAATGCTGCTTCGTCCTTTTTGTCGCGGAATAAGGAACAGGACTGAAGGAGCCTTATACCCTCGCCGGTGTTAATATAGCTGTGGTAGACGAGAGTCTCGTCCCCCTTACTTATTCTTGTCAGCCACAGAGCGCCACTCTCTATGAATGGATAAACCTCCAAGTCCGAGAGCTTTACATCCATTCCCTTTTCCTTATACATTTCTGTATACATCGAGCGGAAGTCATCAACTACCGCCTTCTCTTTCTCGAGGTCTTTTGGCGAATATACTCTGCACTCCACTCCGTCGCTTTCAATGTTCCTTTTTATCTCGTACCTGAATGATTTCTTTATGTTCTGCAATACTACATTTTCATCATCAAGGAGGGACGTGAAGAATGTATTCTGCCCCTCGAGGTGTTTCATCAGCTTTTCTGAGGGATTCATAAACGAGTGGAAGGTGACAACATCGGCCTTTGTCTTTTCCCTCCAGTTTTCGTCCGGCGCCCATAGCTCAGATATCCTGGCTGTCATATATCGTCTTATCGGTATCTCTTTCATCTATTACTTCTTTTTTTGACTATCTTACTATAGAATGAATGTTGTTTGAAGAGAATGTTCGGGATGGATAGAAAAATCAAAGTACTTCATGTAGGCCTCGATGTCAACCTCGGTGGAATCGAGACATATCTTTTGAAAATCAGCAGAAATATAGATAAAAGCCGATTTGACTTCTCATTTCTCGCCTATGACGGTATAAAACCATGCTTTTACGATGAGCTTTCGGCTCTCGGCAGTAGCTTCTACTTTGTCAGAAGCCGCAGAACATCATATATTGGGAATATAAAAGACCTCAGGGCTCTATTTGAGAAAGAGAAATTCGATATAGTCCACGTACATCTCAACTCGCTGACATATATTACTCCCATAATCGAAGCACTTAAGGCCGGGTGCAAAGTAATCGCACACTCACGTAATGCCGGAGCTGCAGTAGGATCATCCTCGAGGCTTTTGTGTTTAATCAATAAATATCGCTTTCCCTATAATAAAGTCACCCTCGCTGCTGTTTCAGATAAAGCGGGCGAATGGATGTTCGGTAAAAGAAATGTTCTTGTTCTCAATAACGGTCTCGATACTTCCCTATATAGGTTCTCCGAAGAGAAAAGGGAAAAGATGAGGAAAGAGATGAATCTTGATAACAAGAGTGTTGTCATTCATGTGGGTGCATTCAGGGCCCAGAAAAACCATAGAAGGGTAATTGAAATATTTAACGAATACCACAAAAGAAACGATAACTCTGTTCTTCTCCTTCTTGGGAAGGGGGAGTTGATGGGCGAGATAAAAGCACTTGCGGACAGCTTTAATCTTGGTGGCGCTGTTAGATTCCTCGGTGAGAGAAAAGACCTTGGCTCTCTTTTGTCCGCTTCCGACTATTTTCTTTTTCCTTCGCTCTATGAGGGCTTTCCCAATGCCCTTCTGGAGGCTGAAGCATCCGGCTTGAGGTGTGTGGTTTCCGACACGATTACAAAGGAAGCAATCCTCGATAACGCCATCGCGCTCCCGCTTGCCGATGACAACGAAAAGTGGTGTGATGCCTTATCTCTACCACCACTTGCTACACGTGAGAAATATGCAGATATGGTTGATGAGAAGGGCTTCGGAATAAAGAACGAGATGAAGAGGCTCGAGGATCTTTATTCCTCACTTCTGGAGAGAACCAATGGATAAGAAGATAAAGGTTATTGAATACCTTGAGGGCTCGCTCTCCGACGGTGGTGCGGAAACACTTATAAAGGATTATTGCACTCTCCTCGACAAAAACTCCTTCGAGCCTGTAGTTCTCGTCGACTTCATCTTCCCCGAGAGTGCAAACTACAGGCGGTTGCAGAAGGAAAACGTGAAGATAGTCTCTCTTTATCCCCGCTATTCCCTCTTATGGCGCTTTGTCGATAAGTTCTTCAGAAATCGATATATCGACTGGAAACTCGGTAAAACAATCGAAAAACTTAAACCTGATGTCATCCACATACACCTATCAGCCTTGAAGCATGTAGTTAAGGTTAAAGATAAGCTATGTGGTATTAAGCTTTTCTACACATGCCACAGTATACCCAAAGTCTATTTTGAGCAGAAAAAGGGTGAGAAGGAGGCTGCCGAGACTCTCATAAAAGATAACGGCCTTGTACTTATCGCCCTTCATGAGGATATGAAGAAGGAGCTCGAGGATAGATTCCCGTCAGCAACAGTAAAGGTTATTAAAAACGGTATCGACATTGAAAGATTCAGGGCGCCGTCTCTCTCAAGATTGGACGTGAGAAAAAAACTCGGCATCGATGAAAGTTCCTTCGTTCTCTGTCACATAGGGCGTTTCGTCCCCGTTAAGAACCACAGCTTTCTCCTTGACGTTTTCCAGACTCTACTTGACAAAAGGCCTGACTCTGTTCTTGTTCTTGTAGGAACAGGAGAAGACAGAGAAAAGGTTGAAAATATGATTAAAGATAAGGGAATTGAGGACAAAGTCAAAATATTATCGAATGTTGTTGATGTGCCGTCACTTCTTTCTGCTTCTGATGCATTCATCCTGCCGTCTCTATTTGAAGGATTCGGCATAGTGCTCGTGGAAGCTCAGGCTGCGGGGGTGAAAACCGTTGTTTCCGATACTATCAACAGTGAAGTGTTTCTCTCTAACTTGGTTATTCCGTTGAGCCTCGAGGAGCCAAAGGAGAAGTGGGTGGATGTCATTCTTGATGAGAATATAAAGAGTGAGTATCCCCTGAGGCTTGAGGAGTACGACATGAAAAGCGAGATAAAGAGGCTCGAGAGAATATATAGGGGGGAGGAGTAGGGTGCCGTCGGTTTCAGTCATCGTTCCTGTATATAATGTGGAGGACTACCTCGAGAGGTGCCTCGATAGTCTAGTCTCACAGTCGCTTGAGGACATGGAGATAATTGTAGTTGACGACGGTTCTGGCGACAATTCACCTTCCATTATTGATAGATATGCGTCTCTTTATCCGAATATCATTGCTCTACATGTTCCTAACGGAGGGGTATCGAAAGCGAGAAATATAGGGATAGAAAAAGCTACGGGGCGCTATATAGGCTTTGTTGACAGTGACGACTATGTCTCTCCATTGATGTTCGAAAAGATGCTGAATGCGATAGAGGGAACAGGCTCTGATGTTGTCCAGTGCATGCCTTCGGGGGAGGGTGAAGATGAGAAGCCATCTTCTTCAATAACCGGAAAGGATGAGATAATCACAGCCTATATGGACGGCGTTATAACTAACTGTGTTTGGGATAAGCTTTATTTAAGAGCCTTGGTTGGAGATATGCGTTTCCCTGAAGATTTACGCTTTGCCGAAGATTTTGAGTTCAATGCTTCTGTTCTCTCAAGCTCATCAAAAGTTTCATTTATCCCAGATATGCTGTATTACTATACACTTCGTGAAAGTAGTGAAAGCCACCGTGGTATAAACCCCGATCATTTAGAAGGCTTCCGGGTTTACGATTTTCTACGTGACAAATGCCCGGCGAACAGTGCCCTCAGGGAGAGAGAGCTCAGTGAGAGCTTAAGGTTTCTTGATTCAATTATTGGACACGGAGAAATCGGGAAAGAATATGAGAAAGACCTTACGGCGCGAATAAGAAACAACAGAAAATATATAGCTAAGAATAGATATTTATCCGGGGCGGGAAAAATCAGGAGCAGATTTATTCTTCTCTTTCCTTTGCTGTATGTTTCCCTTGTGGCGTTATATAAGAGATTGAGAGAAAAGAATGTGTAGCATATCGATTATTGTTCCGGTATATAATGTGGAAAAATATCTGGAGCGGTGTCTCGACTCCATTAAAAGACAGACGTTTGATGATTTTGAATGTATTCTTGTTGATGACGGCTCATCGGACTCTTCCTTCTCCATATGCACTTTGTACGCTTCTTTAGATCCACGCTTCAAGGTTATACACAAAGATAACGGCGGTGTCAGCAGCGCTCGAAACAGAGGCCTGGATGAAGCGAGTGGCGAGTGGGTAGGATTTGTCGACAGCGATGACTGGGTTGAATGCGACATGTACAGAAGTATGTACATTGATGCTATAGAAAGCGGAAGTGACATAGTTGTTGCAGGTGTTTGTGGATACAACAATGGAAAGAACAAAAAGATTCTATCTTCCCGCGACGCATTAATGATGATGTTTAATCCGAGGAGTAGGATGGACGGCTTTTCAGTTACACGCCTTATAAGGAGGGAGATTATCGGTGGTATTCGGTATGATGAAAATCTGGGATACCTTGAGGACCTTAATTTCTTCTATAGAATATATAAGAAAGCAAAGAGCGTTTATTGGCACGACGCGCCTTATTACCATTATGAGAACAGGGACGAGTCTGCAACCGGAAGCTATATTTTAAGCGACAAAAAAAGGCGTGGAATAACGGCCCTGGAAGACCTAAGTGAAGGGGAGAAAGACCCAGCTCTACAGAACCGTATGAATGGCTTTATTTATGTATGGTATCTTGGAACATCAATCAACTATGCCTCGCATTTTAATACAGACGCTCCGGAATACTCAGAGATGTTGAGAATAATACGTGACAGCAATTATCGTTCTCTTTGTACTCTCAGAGAAAGGCTATGGAGATATATTATTCTCCATCCATGGGCTTTGAAGGTCTATCAGGCATTGAAGAAGAAATGAAATGTTCATAAAAGTCTCGTTTCTTCTATGACGGCATCACACTCTTTTCGTTATGCCTCCGCCCATTTGTATCTGGGCTTATATTTCTGATACCAGGACCAGGGAATAATTCCCTCCTTCTGAAGTCTTCCGATTACTATATATGAAGGGACGCCCTGCTTTTCGGCAAACGCCTTTATTGAGCCATATGAAAAGTCGTTTGTATCTATGAACGTTCTATAGCTTTCCTCTTCAAGAAGTATTCTTTCTGCCGTCTCATTTGCAGCGTGTTCCTTGCCGTCCCTGTTGGAATTCTCTACATCGATATAATCCCCTGATTTTGTAACATCACCATTTACAATGTGACCGAGTTCGTGAAATAGGGAAAACCAGAAGATATCAGCAGAGGCACCTCTCAAGGAAAGAACCATACGGTACTTTCCATCATCTTTTCTGGAAATATATCCATTTACCGGTGCTCCCTTGAAGGAAGGAATAATGCTGAAATCTATCCCGTACTCAGAGAAGAGCTCCTTCAGTGGCTTCTGGAAATCACCCCGGGGCCTGAGCATAAAGCTTTTAAGCTTGGCGCCGAGTTCAACGGAACGCTCTGGATCAAAACTAGTGGTAGCCGTGTTCTTTGATTCATAAATTTTAGATAGGCACAGCCATGCACCAAGTACATCGGGGATGACTGTCACTTTATCCGAAAGTCGAAACGAGCCGGCAGGTGTGAGCGTCCTTAAAAGCGTTAATCTGCTGACTTTGAAAACCTTTCTGAGGCTGATGATAATTTCATTGGGAGTTGATTTAGTGTCGATAACACCCTGTTTACTCAGGTAGTCAACTACCTCATGAAGAGCTTTTAATACATCCTTCTCATCATCCTGGACGCTCTCTTCTTCTTCGAGGCTGAGAAGCTCGGCATCATAATTAGCCTGGAGATTCAGCCAGAATGAAACCGGCACCCCCAAAGCATACTCGAGCCCCATGGCCAGGCCTTTGGAGATATCTTTTTTTCCATGAATCACATCACTCAAAAACGCTTCTGAAACACCCGCTCGATGTGCCAATTCCTTCTGTGTCATTCCACGTTCATCCAATAAGTCGGAGATTGTCTCTCCGGGATGAATTAATAAATCAGGGGATATACCACGATTCTTTGTTGCCATGATAATCAACTACTCCTTCCATCTCTATTACTTCAGAAATCATTACTTCATTTCTACTCTCCTTGTCGCGGATACTCCGAGGACTTGCCTCGAGAGAGGAG
>CAVJEL010000082.1:0-8344 GCA_963648635.1 Ruminococcus intestinalis | reverse complement strand
CGGCCGTAAAAAACGAGGAAGAATTCTATGAGTTCAAAGTCAGGGATGCCCTCTCGTCTCTTCTTCTCACCATCTATGGTAAAAGCGACTCTGACAGCATCGCCGATAGAATATCAGAGCGTGACAGAAAAAGAATAAGCGCAATGCTTGAGTATATACACACACATTACGCTGAGAACATCACCCTTGATGATATAGCCTCATCTTCCTCGATTAGTCCACGAGAGGCATTAAGGTGCTTCAAGCGTACAATTGGACGCTCACCTATAGAATATCTTGTAAGATACCGCCTCTCGCTGAGTGAGGATGCGCTTCTAAATGAAAAGGATAAAACCATAAGCGAGATTGCCGCCCTCTGTGGCTTCGACTCCCCCTCCTACTTTTCAAAGGAATTCAAGATGTACTACCAGAAGACTCCGAAAGAGTACCGCAACACCACATAAAGAAAGCCCACTGCAGCTATGGGGGATAGTCAGTTGCAGCGGGCAGGATAGCCTTTTTAATACTTACTTACTCAACACAGTGCCGTCAGCAAGGGTTATTGTATAACCATTGTAGTTGATGGTGCCGTTGTTTGTGAGTGTCGATACCTCCGAGTCGGCAGTCAGCGTCCATGTTGACCCCTTCTCGATAGTAACGTAGACGTTATTATCAAGAGTCACGGATGCAGAAGAATTGGTGTCAACAACTATGCTTCCCTCGAACTTGCTGCCGTCAGTGAGGGTCATATCGAGTGAAGAGATTGAATCGACACGAATAGTTCCCTCAATATCCTGATTCGAAAGGGTCAAAACTACATCAGCGCCGTTACTTCCCTTACTCCCCCAGCCTCTTTCACCGCTGTTACCTGTGATGTTGAAGAGGTATGAGTCGCTGTCGTTGTTTACTATGCTTACACCGCTGAGGTATATTGTGCAGTCGGTATTCGTAACATAGAAGACATCGCCGTTGTTGGATGTAAGTGTTCCACCTGTCATACTGAAGGATGATGTTCCAACTTCGGCGTCTCCGCTCATCGACTGGTAGATCATTACGGAGTGTACGTTTTCGCTCGAACTTGTACCTTCTGTGTCGCTCATGTTGCCGTAAACTGTACAGTCGACAAGAGTAATGCTGTTTTGTCCCTCGATTACAAGTGCCTCGCTGTTGTTTGCCGTAAGTGTTGCATTCTCAACTGTGATTGTTGCAGTCGAGTAGACAGCTGGGGAATTGTAGCCGTTTGAAGTATATGTTCCGCCGTCAACAGTAACAGTTCCGCCACCCCTGTCTGAGCGGATTGCTGCAGAGGAGTTACCGCTTGTATTGACAATGAGGTTACTTGCAATAGTTGTTCCGCCGCCTGTTGTCTGGATACCGCCGGAGTTATCTTTCTCTGTTGTGATCTCGCTGTCGCTGATTGTAACGGTTGTACCGCTTCCGTAGCTGAAAACACCGTTGCCGTTCTGGGCATTGGAGTAAATGGTTGCATTCGTTATAGTCACATCAGCACCGCCTGTTGCAAGAAGCGCTGCATTCATGCCGTAGAAGTCACCAGTTTCTGTGTTTGACGAGCTTCCGCCGTTCTTCTCGACTGTTATTGAGTCAAGTATGACTGTCGCCCCGTCGATACGGAGTGCGTTCTCGTCGTCACCGCTTGACGTGTATGTTGTTCCTGTATATGTTCCGTCCTCGGTGATTGTGTTGGCACTTTCACCCTGATCGACTGTTGTCGACGAGGATCCGAATCCGCCGGGGTTACCACTTGGAGGATTACCACTCGGTTTATCGGGAGGAGTCGGCCTATCTGTAGACGAACCAGTATTATTGAGGAGTTCGGAAACAGTAGAATCTGCTGTTGTACATGAGAAGAGCAATAACGAAAGTGTTATTGTCACGATGATGATTTTAGTTAAAAACTTCATGTTAAGCCTCCGCTCTTTTATATTTATGACTCTGTTATAAAGGGCGAAGCTTGAAGAAAGCTTAAAAAATGAAAATTTTTCATTTTCTTTCTTTTTTTCTTTAAAAAATGACGGAAAGAGAAGAATAGAAAGGTGCTTCTTTTTGCTATATCTTAATTATTCTTCTTCTCTTTTTCTTATAATCAAAATAATTGGCTTAATAATGTTAAGAAATTTCGATTCTGCTATTGAATTTTTCATCTACATTATATATTTTTTCTCTCAAGGCAATGGCGTCTGGCGCGGTGGTTTTTACCTCCGCTTCAGGCGCTTTTTTTATTTGGAGGGAAAATGGATTTCTTTAAAAACACGAACGGACCGCTCGAAGGAGAGGTGAGAATTCCATCAGGGTGTGCCATATCTGCACAGTTTTCAAAGAAAGGAAAGCTGTTCACGGGAGAAGGCATGATTAAGTCCATAAAAACGATGCACGAGAGATCCAACGGGCTCGGCGGAGGATACTGCGGCTACGGCATATATCCCGAATATAAGGACTACTATGCATTTCATGTCTTTTATTTCGACAACGACTCCAGAATAGAGACTGAGAAATACCTTGACGAGTATTTCGATATCGTAAACCTCTCGAAGATTCCGACAAGGAAGAACAAAAATATAACAGACGAGCCGATTATATGGCGCTACTTCGTCTCCCCTTTAAAAACAAAATTAACCTTCTCACAGCTTGATGAGAAGGAGTATGTCGTGAGAACCGTTGTGCACGTCAATACTACAATTAAAGGTGCATACATATTCTCATCGGGAAAGAACATGGGAATATTCAAGGCTGTGGGTTACCCGGAAGACGTAGGCTCATTCTACAGGCTTGAAGAGTACGAAGGCTACTCATGGACAGTCCACGGCCGCTACCCGACAAACACCCCCGGATGGTGGGGAGGCGCACATCCCTTCGGCCTCTTGGATACCTCGGTAATCCATAACGGTGAGATATCGTCCTACGATGCAAATAGGCGTGCTATCGAGATGTTCGGCTACAGGTGTACTCTCCAGACAGACACTGAAGTCATAACATACATGATTGACTACCTCACACGTGTAAAGGGACTCACGCTTGAAGAGACAGCACATGTAATTGCAGCTCCATTTTGGTCGACTATCTCCAGGATGGACGAGAAGGATAAGAAGGAATACACATTCCTACGTAATACTTTCTCCTCCCTTTTGATTACCGGGCCCTTCTCCATCATCGTGGGCTTCACAGGAGGCTTGATGGCCCTCAACGACAGGCTTAAGCTCAGGAGTCTTGTCGCCGCCGAAAAGGATGACTTTGTCTACTTCTCCTCAGAAGAGGCTGCAATCAGGGTAATCGAACCATCCCCCGACAGGATATGGCATCCGAGGGGAGGAGAAGCTGTGATAGTCACACTCGATAAGACGGAGGAAGAGAAATGACAAAGGGATTAGATTACATACCTCCCCAGTATTCTGTTATAAGGGACAAGGACAGCTGCACACTATGCCGCCTCTGCGAGAAGGAATGCGCAGTTGGAGTTCATCACTACAACAGTGAAAAGAAAATAATGACAGCAGAGAGCGCAAAGTGCGTCTCATGTCAGCGCTGTACAGCATTCTGCCCTGTCGGCGCCATAAGAATAAAGAAAGAGGAAAGCCCCTACCGCAGTAACTACAACTGGAGGGAGTGGGACATATCGAATATAATACGACAGTCATCGACGGGAGGAGTGCTCCTCGCCTCGATGGGAACCCCCAAAAGATACCCAGTCTTCTGGGATAAAATACTTATCAACGCAAGCCAGGTGACAAATCCCCCTATCGACCCGTTACGCGAGCCGATGGAGACGAAGGTGTACCTGGGCTCCAAATCAAGTGATATCAAGCGCTCGAGTGACGGTAGGATTATGGTAGAAGAAAGACCTCACATAGACCTATCAACCCCGATAATGTTCTCGGCAATGAGTTACGGCTCAATCAGCTACAACGCACATAAGGCCCTTGCAGAGGCTGCAAAAGAGCTCGGAATAATGTACAACACAGGAGAAGGCGGACTACACGAAGACTTCTATGTATACGGCGAGAACACAATAGTTCAGATTGCGTCTGGCCGTTTCGGCGTCAAGAAGGAGTTCCTCGATGCCGGAAAAGCAATCGAGATAAAAATGGGACAGGGAGCTAAACCCGGAATCGGGGGGCACCTTCCGGGTGCGAAGATTGTCGGGGATGTCTCGAGAACACGTATGATTCCCGAGCACACGGACGCAATAAGCCCCGCGCCTCATCACGATATTTACTCAATTGAAGACCTCAGGCAGCTTGTATATGCCCTAAAGGAAGCGACAGGCTACACGAAGCCCATAATCGTAAAGGTTGCAACTGTACACAACATTGCAGCAATTGCATCAGGTATCGCACGCTCGGGCGCAGACATAATCGCGCTCGACGGCTTCAGGGGTGGAACCGGTGCCTCCCCTCTCACAATTAGAGACAACGTTGGTATACCAATTGAAGTTGCACTCTCGGAAGTTGACAGAAGACTACGTGACGAGGGAATTAGAGACAAAATCTCCCTTGTCGTCGGCGGCTCGATACGTAACAGTGCAGATATAGTAAAGGCCATTGCGCTCGGTGCTGATGCAGTTTACATTGCAACAGCCGCTCTCATAGCACTCGGCTGTCATATGTGCCGCAACTGCCACAGCGGACTCTGCTCCTGGGGAATTGCAACGCAGAGAGAGGACCTTGTAAAGAGATTGGATCCGGAGGAAGGAAAGAGAAGACTCATCAATCTCGTCACAAGCTGGACAAACGAAATCAAGGAGATGATGGGAGGAATGGGTATAAACTCAATCGAGGCACTTGTCGGCAACAGGGCTATGCTGAGGGGAATCGACCTCAACGAAAAGGAACTTGAAATACTTGGAATCAGGTGCGCAGGAGAATAAGAGATGAAAATCGATGCTGAAGGGTTGAATTTCAAAGAACTCAATGAAGTGATAAGGTCCACAGACGATGAGAACATAGAGATATATTCCCTCGAGGGACAGAGGTACATACTCGCCGGTTCCAAAGGAAAGAAGGCAAAGCTTTACGGGGTTCCGGGTAATGCACTGGGGGCTTTTCTCGACGGCTCGAGTATCGAAGTATATGACAATGCCGAGGATGCAACAGGCGACACGATGAACGACGGCGAGATTTTCATACACGGCTCGGTCGGGGACGCGTGCGGCTATGCAATGCGCGGCGGAAAGATATATATAAAAGGAAGTGCCGGATACCGCGCAGGTATTCACATGAAGGCTTATAAGGAGAAACAGCCTCTTATCATCATCGGCGAAAAGGCTGGCTCCTTTCTCGGCGAATACCTTGCAGGCGGGACGATAGTCGTGCTCAACGTAAAGGACGATCCCCTTCCCCCTGTCGGATTCTTCACAGGGCGTGGTATGCACGGCGGGCGAATTATCCTCAGGACGAATACACTTCCCCCGGATCTGCCGTCCCAGATTGTTAGTAAAGCTGCGGGAGACGAAGAAAAGACGGAGATATCCACTCTCATAAGCGAGTATTGCTCTCTTTTCAACTACGACAGGGACAAAATAATGAAGGGTAATTTCTATATTCTGACACCCGACTCGGCACGCCCGTACAAAAGGCTTTATACCAACGTCTAACTCTACCTCAATCCCCTCTTTTTGAGGGTGATGAAGTAGTAGGGAATTTCAAAGAGAAGCATCGCCGTCCAACCGATAGCGGAGGCAAAGGCGACGGCGGAAATATCGAGCATGGGGGCAAGCAGGAAAGTAAAGACCGTCCTTACGGAAATCTGAATGAAGGTACCCACTGCCGTTGTGTACATCTTTCCCATGCCCCTGTAAAAGCCCTGAAAGCCGTTGGTGAAGGCCGGGAAGATGTAGAAGAAGGACATGTAATATAGATACTCCGCCCCTTTCGATATTATCGCCTCCTTACCTTCACCACTTACGAAAAGCGATAAGAATGCACGACGCAAGGTGAATGTGACAAGGCCGATTAGGACAAAGTAGATTACTTCAAGCTTCAAGCCGTCCCTGAAGCCTTTTCTTATCCTCTCATGCTTTTCCGCTCCCCTGTTCTGTGCAATGAAAACAGATATTGCACTTGCTATTCCCTGCTCGGGGATACACGCGGCCTCATCAAAGCGGGAGGAAGCGTTGAAAGCGGCAATCGACTGCACTCCGAGGGAATTAACCGAGCCCTGGATAAAAACCTTTCCAATGGGTTGTATTGCACTCTGAAGTGCCGTAGGTGCACCGTATAGAAGAATGCGCTTGAGTATGTCCCCTTTAAGGCGGAAGGTTTTTCTCTCGGGAAAAATCTCCTTCTCTCTCCTCATCATGAAGAAGAATGCCATCCCAACTGATGCTATTTCCGCGACTACTGTTGTTAAGGCCGAGCATATAATCCCGAAGTGGAAAACCCCGAGAAATACCAAATCAAGAACAGCATTGAGAATTGACGAGAAGGCAAGGAACAACAGTGGCGTTTTACTGTCACCTACACTCTTAAGCCCCTGGGAAAGTGCATTATAGAGAAATGTAAAGGGAGTTCCGAGAAATATGATCCTGAGGTAGTCATTCGTGAGTGAGAAAATCTCCTCAGGGCATTTAAGAGCCTTGAGGATATAAGGCGAAAGAATAAAAGCGATGACGGAAAGAATCGATGAGGAGATGAGGCCGAAAATCAGAAGCGACGAGAGAGTCTCCTTGAGAGAGAGTAAATCCTTCCGGCCGAATGCCTCGCTCATAAGAATGCCACTACCGAGACAGAGGCCCGTTATGAAGAGAATTATGAGATTCATGACGGGAGATGCAATTCCCTCTGCAGCAAGTGCATTCTCCCCTATGAAATTTCCCGCGATTATTGAATCAACGGTATTGTAAGCAGTCTGAAGCCAGGAGCCGAGGACAACGGGGACGGCGAAATGACAAAGATGCCTTAGCGTTCCGCCCTTTGTCATGTCAACCATAGTTTAACCTCAGCCGAATATGGAGTCGATAAGACTCGAGAGCCCCAGAGACTCGAAAAAGAGTATAAGGAGAAGAACAGGTGCCACGAATTTGACCATGACAACGTAGAGCCTTTTCTTTTTAAAGACAACTCCGTTCTTCTCGACTTCGTTTATAATCCAATTTGGGGAAAGCACCCAGCCCACAAGTACACATGTAGAAATTGCAACAACAGGCATAAGGACGCTGTTCGAGATATAGTCGAATACATCGAGTAGCTGTCCTACCGACCCGGTCGGAAGCTTCACTTCAAAGTAGAAGACGCTGTAGCCGAGGCACACAACAACTGCAACCGCCGCCGCAATAATCGAGATTGTGAGGCATGCCTTCTTCCTCTCCATTGAAAAGACTTCGATAGCATTGGCAACAAGAGTCTCGAGAATAGAAATGCTGCTTGTGAGGGCTGCAAAAAGCACCATGACAAAGAAGAGAACACCGATTATCTGACCGATGAAGCCCATCGAGAGGAAGATCTTGGGTAATGACACGAATATAAGTCCCGGACCTGCCGACATACCGTCCATACCGAAGAATACGTAGACAGCGGGGATTATCATCATACCTGCAAGGAAAGCAACCATTGAGTCGAAGAACTCAATCTGCCCGAGCGACTTCTCGAGATTCACATCGTCCTTGACGTAGGAGCCGTATGTAATCATGATTCCCATAGCAACGCTAAGCGAGTAGAAGAGCTGACCCATTGCAGAGATTAATATCTCAAGGTACCTCTTGAGTGTCATGCCCTCGAAAGAAGGAACAACATAGTGGATAAACCCTTCAATTCCTGTCCTTCCGTCATACTTGAGTGTCAAAGAATAGACGGCAACTATCATAATGAGGATAAAGAGAGCCGGCATGATAATTGACGAAGATTTCTCGATTCCCTTCTCGACTCCCTTATAGACGACAAAGGATGTCAGGAAGAAGTAGATGAGCATGTATATACTCGACTCAACCGGTGACGAGATGAATGAGGAGAAGAATGAGCTCTCCGCAGCCTCCGCACCCTTTCCGGTAATGTATGTCACAAGATACTTGAGAACCCAGCCGCCGATTACCGTGTAATAGGTAATGATGATTGCAGGAATTACGAATGCAAGGTACCCGACCCACTTCCACTTTTTAGATATCGCGCCGAAAGCTTCAATCGGGCTTTTTCTCATCTTACGACCAAGCGCAACTTCTGTTGTAAGGAGGGTAAAACCGAAAGTGACGGCAAGAATAATATATGTTAAAAGGAAAATACCTCCGCCACCCTGCGCCGCAAGATATGGAAAACGCCATATATTACCCAACCCAACAGCGCTTCCAGCTGATGCCAGAACAAAACCTATCGAGCCTGAAAATGAGCTCTTTTTCTCGTGTGCCATAAATAACTCCAAC
>CAVJEL010000081.1:0-8389 GCA_963648635.1 Ruminococcus intestinalis | reverse complement strand
GGGATGCAGTAAAAATTGCCGTTGCATCTGTCTCTGCAAAACTCCTCTATCCGGAGTTTCTTAAAGTATCATCAAAGCTCAAGGACAGGGAAAAAGAAGAATAGACTCTTTTAGAATATCGTGTCATAGAAGAAACTACGAGGCCATAGCTTTATGGCCTCAGTGTTGAAAAGACAAAATGCTTCTGTTGTTTCTCAATGCTAGAATTAACATCTCTCTTTGATTATACTTGAGCCATGAAATTTGACTCTTCTCCATATATAGAAAATTATCTATCAACTTTTTCCCGCCTTAATTCCGAAAGCGGGGAAGTGCACACTCCACAGCTACCATCGCGTGAAGATGTAAGCCGTATGATGGATCACTTCAGCGCCCTACTCTTTCCCGACTACGAAGAAATAACAAGTAGGGGAATGCTGACAGCTGTGGTAACACGCCATATGGACAAGGCATCAAACTTTCTTTTCTCGGAGGCCCTTCTTGCATATAGGACAGTAATGGACGAGAACGAGGCGAAAGAGAATGCGGAGAAAATAACATCATCCCTCCTTGAAGAACTTCCACATATACGTGAAATGCTCAAAAAGGATGGAAGTGCTGGATACGAAGGCGACCCGGCAGCAACAAGCGAGAGGGAGATAATCCTCACGTACCCAGGCTTCAAGGCAATACTAGCACATCGCATCGCACACTTTCTCTTCGTAAACGGATTACCGCTTATTCCGAGGATGATTAACGAGCTCATCCATTCCGATACGGGTATCGACATACACCCGGGAGCAACAATCGGAGAGTATTTCTTCATCGACCACGGAACAGGTGTCGTCATAGGCGAGACTTCAGTTATCGGGAACAACGTCAAAATCTATCAAGGTGTCACACTCGGCGCACTATCATTTCCGAAAGACGGCTGCGGGATGCTCCTCAGGGGTGCTAAGCGTCACCCATCAATCGAGGACAATGTCACAATCTATGCCAACGCCACACTCCTGGGCGATATATCAATCGGCCACGATTCAACCATAGGCTCAAATACATGGATTAAGGAAAACATTCCGCCCTATTCACTAGTTACGGCACAGGACACGAAGAACAGTGTCAGGAGCAGGAAACAAGGGGAGGAAAAACAGAAGTAAAGACTCCTGAGTAGAGTTCTCCTTCCTTTATATCTCCACCATCTCTCTCGATTTTGGCCTTGATGTAATTACCGCTTGTTCCTTCGCCGTTTTTCTCGGCAACGATTTCGCACTTCTTACCTAGTTGCCGGGCAATGTACTGCCTCTCCTGACGCATTGAGAGCAACCTCAGCCTCTGGGCTCTTTCATCCCTTATCCTCTCCTCAACAAAGAGCTTTGAAGTATAAAGAGGAGTACCTTCCCTCGGGGAATACGGGAAGACATGCATCTTGGAAAAGTCATTGTCAACCATGAAGCGGTATGTGATTTCAGCGTCCTCATCAGTCTCTCCCGGAAGTCCGGCAATAACATCGCACCCAATATATGGATCATCCTTGATTGACCGGAGCGTCTTTATTATGTACTCGACATGCTCTATTGAATACTTACGTCCTATAATATCAAGAACCCTGTCCGACGCTGTCTGAATCGGAATGTGAAAATAAGGGAATACGCGCTTATCTGCAATCTCTTCAAGTAGTAAATCGTCAACCCCGTCAGGCTCCATCGATGATAGGCGGAATCTTATGTCGCTTCCGCACGCTGAAAGGAGTGCCTTCATGAGTCCCCCTAACCCTTTGCCGTTATGGTCATAGTTAGTAAGGTTGACTCCCGTAAGCATTACTTCCCTCATACCTTCCTTCTCAAGTTGGAGAACACGCCTTACTACTTCGTCGGCATCAAGAAATCTCGATGGCCCACGCACTACAGTAGTCTTACAATAGCCACAAGAATTGTCACACCCATCCTGGACTTTGACGTATGCGCGTGAATGATATGAAAACGACTGAGGATTGTAGTCGAATGGATTATTGTTTTTTGCTGTAAACGCCCTCACTCTCTCGAGTAGTGGGATGTTAGGATTTTCATTAAGGTACTCCGCGAGCCTTAGTAAGGACGGCTTATCATCAAGGGTGAAGACGCATATATTCCCTCCTATAGCCTCAAGTACCTTACGCCCGCTCTCAGCATAGCACCCCGAAACAACAACGCAGGAAGCAGTCTGGGAAAAGAGGCGAATCATCCTCCGCGCCTTCTGCTCAGCCTTACTTGTTACTGCACATGTATTTACGATTATTAGTTCGGCGTCCTTACTTTCCTTCTCGACACTCCAACCGGCGCTAGAAAAGCTATCTGAGACAGCTTCACTCTCGCATTGATTAAGGCGGCACCCGAGCGTGTAGATATAAACTCTCATCTCACGTCCCCCTTCTCAAGCATGTAGCCTACATCCTCGATAGAACGGCGTAGGGAGTGACGCATATCCTGAGTATATGGGTTATAGCGCTGGAGGTCGCAGAAAAGAGATAATGGGTCATTACATGTCTGCTCGACTATCTCCAATAGGGCCTTGTAACCTTTGGTTGCAATATCTGACGGCTGGAGTTTCATGTCACTTAAAACACGCCCGACAAAGTGCGTAACGCCCTGCGAGAACGCAGCTTCCCTATCGTGCTCATCAGCACTCATCTCGATGACTTTGAGTCCCATCGAAAGAAAGAGACTCTTCACGCTCTCATAGCGCTCATCCTTCGCGGACATCTCGGCCATAACAATCGGAAGTCCTCCCAGCCCGTCTTTGGCAGAGTCAGGGCCGAACATCGGATGGGTTGCTATTTTATAAATGTCCTTATCGAGGTGCTTCTCCATCCACATTGAAGGATACGTTTTAACAGAACACGTATCCATGACAACGGTCTTTTTCCCGATTCTTCCCGACACCTTTTTAAGTACTTCTTCAAAGGAGGATATGGCGACACAGAAGAAAAGAAGGTCTGAAGCGAGCACCTCATCCTCCGTCGCAATTCTGACATTCCCGCCCACTTGATGAGACGAGCGCGAATAAGCAATAACATCATTATTTGTTCTACTTAAAGCCTCAGCCCAGAATGAGCCGAAACGTCCAAGACCGTAAACACCTATCGTCATGGCTAAAGATTAGCCTTTTAGACGATTGTCTTCAACAGAAGTGTTGTTTATCTCACAAATTTGTACGATAATCAGAAAAAGGAAATTTCACTGGAGGAATTTATAAATGAGTAAAGAATTCATGGTTGAAACCAGTGCCCGCCACGTACACGTGACAGAAGAGACACTGGCTGCTCTCTTTGGAGAGGGATACAAGCTTACAGTAAAGAAAGAACTTTCACAGCCTGGTCAGTATGCATCAAACGAAAGAGTAACAGTTGTCGGACCTAAGAAGGAACTGGCTAACGTTTCAATTCTCGGACCATGCAGAAAGTTCAATCAGGTTGAACTCAGTGCAACAGATGCACGTTCAATCGGAATCGACGCACCGATTAGAGAGTCTGGGGATATCAAGGGATCGGGTAAGTGCACACTTGTCGGCCCCAACGGTTCTGTCGAGCTTGAGGAAGGTGTAATCGTTGCTAAGAGACACATCCACATGACAGAGGCAGATGCTGCTGAGTACGGCGTCAAGAATGGTGATATCGTATCTGTATTGATTGAGAACGAGAACGGCAGAAAGACAGTCTACGGCGACACAGTCATCCGTGTCTCCTCGTCATTCAAACTTGCTATGCACATCGACACAGACGAATCCAACGCTGCAGCATGTGCACGCGCTCAGATGGGTAAGATTGTAAAATAACAACACTCCTTATCGAGAGAAAGCACCAGTGATGATTCATTGGTGCTTTTTTATTTGCTACAACGATTTAAACACATTGTGTGGACTGTATTGCAATTGCCAAATCTACAATTCTTCCTACCTCAAGTTTCTCCGCCCTCTCCGAGCCGGTGAGCTTCGATTTACTCAATATCTCCTCAACATATTCTTTGCCGTTATTGCCGTAAATTGACGATGAGAGGTTGTTTTTGATTGTTTTTCTTCTCTGCGAGAATAATGCCCTTAAAAGGGTAAGAAATGTCTCTCTATACTCATCAGGTACAAGACTCTTTTCCCTCTTATTCATCACAACAACTGCGCTATCAACATTAGGGCGTGGCCAGAAGCATCCGCTCGAAAGCTTAAGGACGTTTTTATTCACATAGTCTATTTGAGTAAGAATAGAAAACGAAGAGTAGCTCTCACTCTCTATTGTTCCCGTCATCCTGTCGACAACTTCCTTCTGGAGTGTAAAGACCATTCTGTCCGGCAGATACCCTTTTTCTATAAGCGATGCAATTATAACAGATCCGACATTGTATGGCAGGTTCCCGATAATCCTCTCGGGAAGTGGAAGAAGCTTCTTCTTAAAGAGAGTCTTCAGCGCATCACCCTCAACAAGCGAGAAATTCTCCTCATCGGGAAAAGCTATTTCATTCAATACTTTGACAAACCCCCTGTCGATTTCAAATGCTGTCAAATCAACACCATTTTCGAGGATGTGATGTGTAATCGCACCCAGCCCCGGCCCGACTTCCCAGACCCGCATTCCTTCCTCTGCCCCGATATATTCCACAATTTTTCTTCGCATATCGCCATTGATGAGGAAGTTCTGCCCGAACTTCTTTGACATAGAGAGGCCGTTTTCATTCAATACCCTTTCTATTTCCGAGGGACTGTCATAATTTAGATTCCACATATGGAAAGAATAACCGAAAAGAAAGAAGAGAAAAAGAAGCTAATGCCTCCTTCTTTCAAGAACGACTGAAATAACGATAAAGAGAACAAAGATAAGCGCTAAAGGATAATAGAGCAGAAAGCTCCCGCTGAGTGGAATATAGCCCCCGATAACTTCACTTCCATTTATAATCCATATTATAAATTGTATTATTACATCCAATTTAGGAATAATAAATCTTACAATAACTATGATAAACAATATCGTAATAAGTGGCATACCTGCTATTGAGAACAAGAAGGAATATGGCTGCCAACTTTCAAATATTTTAAAGACTATGGGGGCACTTGTAACTGTAGCAGCAACACTCGCCATAACAGAGGACGAGAGCGAGGAGACTACAGGAATATTACTTTTCTTGAGAGCATCAAGATACGACGAGACCATCAATATACCGGAGAGCGATGTAAAGCTCAGAATTGCACCTACTTCATCAACGTAAAATGGAAAGAGCTTTATCAGTGCAACAAGGGAGAGGATAAAGCTGTACTCTATCCCGAATAGAGGTATGAGAATGACAAAGATTAATGATCGCATCAAACTCGGCCTGAGACCGGCAGCAAAAACAAAAGCAAAGAGTATTACGTTCTTGGCTCTTTTTGCCCTCTTCTTTGATAGGAATGCAGAGAGGAAAGGAAGGGTCAGCGCTGTTATGTAGCCCAGGTGCATTCCCGAGAGCGATAATAGGTGGCTTAATCCCAGTGCCCTCACGTTATCCTGAAGAGTGCCGTCGCCGTCGAGAGTTGTACCCGATAAAAGGAGAGATATCATATTACCGACATCGCCGGGTGGAAGAGATTTCAAAAAGAAATAGTTAATCTTTCGCCTAATTCGACCAAAACTGTTCCTTTCTTTGACTGCTCCCTCTATAGAAAGAAAGTAATCCCCTTTCATTGTTCCTTTTGCATACACTTTGTCCCCCAGCGTCACACCCAGGTCTGGCCCTATGATATAGACCTTCCCTGAAGACGAGAAATAATCGCCTTTTGAGTTCACTGCACTCTCAAGCATGATGGAATAACCTATATATCTATTTTTCTTCCTGTTGGGCTCCGTCACAACAGTGCCGTAGAGTGCGCTTACGTCGCTCTGGTCAAAGGGAATATACACTCTTGTTTTCTCAAGGGACGAGGAAAACAAGGAAAAGAGAAGAATCATGAATAAGAGAGTAAGACTTAATTTATAAACATGTCGCCCTAGATATAAAAGAATAATCAAAACACCGGGGATTAAAATTGATGAAACAAACATATCCTGTATAAAAACAAGCAGGTAAAAGAATAACAGAACAACTACATACATCATAACTTTCTCCTCATATACTCTTCGCCCCAGGAGCTTCATCACTCTCAGAATCTCTCGCCGTCTCCTCGAAAGGACAGTAGAAATCACAGCACCCCGAAGAAGAAGCTGCGTCAGATTCTCCTTTCCGCATCTCATTCGGAATAATCTCTTTGCTATTTTTATTGACCACACTAACACTCGCACTGTCCTCTGGCTCGTTCATAGTTGAGTCTCCATCTGGCGCTTCTTCCCTTTCTTTACTCCTTTCCTTCCCGTCTTGTTTAAAGCTATGTTCTATATCATTCCTCGTTCTGTATATGGAGTGAATAATAGCCTTCCCTTCAGGTTTGACAATGAGTAATACAGGGAAGATAATCTTATTGAGAACGGGAGTATGCTGAGGGTGCTGCACGTTTTTTCTACATTCTTCCGATATTTCGGATGCAGAATAAGCCATCAGATGTTTTATAAACTTCTTGACGATACTCCAAACCTTATCTCCAAAGATTGCCCTGTATTTCTGTTCATCAGCTTTCTTTGTCCTGATGTTTATCTTGAAATGCTCATTGGTACCCGGAACGCATTTAATCTGATTGAGGCCAAGAACAATATACTTGTCGTTTTTTCCCTCTTCTCTAAGGATTACCCCGTCATAACCTTCCGCAATCAGCGCTTCTCTTGTTATGGCTCCGGCATTCTGCTTTGTCTTATTGCTTTCCAAAACATCATAAGTATAGCCGTAATGTGCTAGGCTCCTGATGTTCAGATAGAATTCTCTGTCATAGTTGTCATCTACGAATGATGCTACCTCCTCTTCTAGGTGCGAAAAACATTCCCAGCCAACATCTTTGTTCTGTTCCTCTTTAATATCAAAAACGTCCCATGAAATCTGCGAACCTTGAACTACAAGAGGCTCTCCCTTTTCGTCCAGAACCTTTGAATAATCATCTTGCAATATGAGAAGAAGTGTATTATCTTTAAGTTGTAAAGAGACTTGAGTAACGTGCTTGGTTAGCATGCCAATCAAGTCTTCTTTTTTTATCTGCGATAAACCTTGGTCATAAACCCATATTCCATTAGAATCCAACCCGACTACAGATTTAACTGTGAAGTCAACTCCATCCATCTTTATCCCACAGACAAAATATCGATACCTATCATATTTTCCATTTTCTTTATATGAATCAGTCTCCGTAATGAATGTCGAATTTTTAATAATCTGAGGGAGGAAGAATAACGACTTCAGATGAGCTTCATTATGCCTTCCATGAGAAAAAAGCTTATGCCTTCCCCTCTTACTCAGAACATACTCCTCTCCCGTATCTTCATTTTTGAAAGATTTGCCCTGATATTTATCTTGGAAGAATTTTTCAGCAGAGGTTGGGTCGAGATTATAGGCGGGTGTTTTGGTATCCCATTGATGAACCAATGTTTCCGAGTTAAGCAGTTTCTCTATTCTTGACTTCTTCTCCCAGTCACCAAACCACTTTTTGAAGTTCTCAGCCCTTACATGGAGCCACTCTCTTTCTGTTAGATTTGATGCCTTACCGTTGGGAGCTTTCATCCATTTGTCAGTACCGTAGTATTTCCTCCTGACTGCTCCACATTGTTCTTCTATCGGGGAATTTGGCGGAGGCAACTTCTTCTCCTGCCCTGCCGTATTGTCTGTATCTTTATTGCCTTGATAAAACTCTCCGTCGCCTCCTTCATATTTCTTTACCGTATCTGTCCATTCGGCATGGCCTATCTGATTTAGTTCTGTTACACTTAATGCCTCCTGTCCTATGGGTTTCTGGCTTCCTTCTTCGTCTTGATTGACGTTATTTCCCCTATCACTACTTGCACTATATACGGAATAATCCATAGGGGTCTGATCTTCTGGGTTGACTTTCCTTAATTCGGAGGCGATACTCTTAATATGACTTGATTTATCTTGTCTGTGCTGGGACTCCGGCTCCTGGTGACCAAGCCTCCACTCCTTTGTGGAGGTGTTTTTATGCCTTACCTCAACATTATTCTCATCATATATATTTATAATGTAGGCTTCACCTTTGGAGATAACTCTTGAGGCATCAACTCTCTCTATGCTGGCAGGAGAAGAAACTATCACAACTGCGACATCGGCTTTTCTGATTGCTTTGTTTATATTTCTAACAACTTTATCTGTTGATGAGATGTACTTAAACTCAAACGTTCTACCATTCTCTGCAACAGCACTAATACCATCAGAAAGAGAATAGTTGTTGAATCTCTGGTACCCGGCAATGCGATTCAACATCCTGTCTATATAGCGTGGCAGTAGGATTAAATCTTCCCCAATAAGTTCTCTCATAAGCCTTG
>CAVJEL010000080.1:0-8501 GCA_963648635.1 Ruminococcus intestinalis | reverse complement strand
TGTCTATAGATATAATATCATAAGAAAAAGAATTAGTGGCAAGTGAAATTAATCGAGGTTCAGAATATTTCTCATCTTGTCCATCACTGTAGATTTGGACTTTCAATTACGCCAGAAATCACGTGAGAAGAGGGCATATACTGTGAAGAGCTCAAGTCTTCCGAGAAGCATTAGTGCCGAAAAGACCCAGAGAGTCCAGTCAGGGTAGATAGAGAATGAGAACTCCGTTCCGATTCCTCCGATTCCAAGTCCTATGTTACCCAGCGTAAGGATAGTTGAGGAAAGGCACGTAAGGGCATCAACTCCGGAGAGGGCGACAATGCATGCTCCGATGAAGTATGTTATGAAATAGAGCCCGATGAAGCCACATATGGACTCGACAACACTCTCTGAGAGGGTGTCCTCGCCGATCTTGATTGTCGTCACGGCATTCGGATGTAGCCTCTTCTTTATCGAAGCTTTTCCGACTTTGAAGATAGTTGCTATTCTTATTACCTTAACGCCACCACCGGCAGACCCTGCGCATCCTCCAATAAATGATACAAGAAAGAGAATGAGCTGACTGAACACCGGCCACAGGGCTATATCTTTTGTGTAGAATCCCGTTGTCGTTATATATGATATTACATGAAAAAATCCATCTCTTATTGATTCCGATATGCTCTCTCCTGTCTTAATGAATAGGTTAAGTGCAATAAAAAGCGAGCACGTGAGGACTATCGAGAAGTAGACTCTGAGTTCGCCATCCTTCACAACCTTTTTTACCTGACCTCTGAGCAGTTTGAAATAGAGTGCGAAGTTTGCTCCCGATAGGAACATGAACACAATACATATCCACTCGACATACGTTGATTGATAAGACTGAATTGAATAGTTTGTCGGGCTGTAGCCTGCAGCACCCATAGTGCCGAATGTGACAGTCACGGCGTTGAACCAATCGAGCCCTCCGAGCATCAAGAGCACAGTTTGCAATACCGAGAGTCCCAGATATATGAGCCAGAGTGCAAGGGCTGTGTGCCTGATTTTAGGGGTGAGCTTATCTTTTGTCGGCCCGACAGACTCAGCACCGAAGAGTGCTGTTCCCTTTGCACCGAATGCCGGAAGCACTGCGACGAAGAGAACGACTATTCCCATGCCTCCGATCCAGTTCGTCATGTTACGCCAGAAGAGTATCGACTTAGCGTTGCTCTCGATATTGTCGAGTGCCGTTGCTCCCGTTGTCGTGAAGCCGCTCATAGTCTCGAAGTAACATCCTGCGAATGTCGGGTAGCTTTTACATATGTAAAGGGGGATTGCTCCGTATAAAGATATTAAAATCCAGACAAGGGTTACGAAGAGATAGCTTTCCTTGGGGCCTATCTTAAGTTCTTCCTTCTTTCGTGAAAGGGGAATGAGGATACCCAGCGATGTGACGAGCATCGATAAAAGGGTTATGAGAAATGCCTTCTGAGCTTCCTTTTCGTTGTAGATGACGGAAAGTAGGGCCGGAAAGAGCATCAGGAAGGCTAAAAGCAGGAAGATGTAGCCGAGGAGTCTCAATACAGACTTATAGTTTATATTCATCTGAAGAATTCCGTCACTGCATCGTAGTTTTCATGTGCACAGGCGACAAGGACAGTATCGCCAACCTTAAATTCATAGGAGCCGTTTGGAACAAAGCTGTCGCTCTTCGAGTTCCTTTTGACTCCCGCAATGATGCATTTACCCTTAAGGTCCACATCCATAAGCTTTTTGTCGAGCTTGGAGAAATTCTCGCCCAGCACAAACTCATATACTTCCATTTCTCCGTTGAAGATGGAGTGGAGCGTGACGACGCTCTCTCCGCGGAGGAACTTCATGATGGCGTCGACTGTTGCCTCGGTTGTGCTGACTGTGACGTCAATATCCATATTGGCGGCAAACTGGAGGTAGTTGGGGTTGGTTTTCAAGAGGGCCATCGTCTTCTTTATCCCGATTCTCTTTGCGTACGATGCCGTTATGATATTAAGCTCATCGTTTTCCGTTACCGAAATCATCAAATCGGCCGTTCTCAGCCTCTCGTCATCCCAGATGTTTTCATCTGTAATGGACTCGTTGATTGTGAGTAGCTGTGGAAACTCATCACTGAATTCCTTGCATATTTCCGCTTTCTTTTCGATGAGGGTTATTCTTCTCAATATTGTCTTATTGAGGCTCGAAAGAAGGTATCGTGTTATTCTTGTGGCGCCGACTGTGATTATCCTCTTGAGTTTTATCTTTGACTTATCCCCGCAGAGTATGCGGTATACTTCCTCTGCGTCCTCGTCTCCCGCCATAAGTGCTACTTCGTCCCCTTCCTGGAGTACTGTGTTTCCGTTTGGGGTTATAGTCTCACCGCTTCGTCTTATACCTATTATTATGTACTCACCCTGGAGTTCCTTCTTCATGTCGATAAGACTCTTTCCTATAAACGGGCTCGAGGAGGTAAGGGTGACCCTGAAGAGGATGAAATCTGCGTCGTCGAAGGAGATGATTTCCGAAAAGAGCCTGCTCTTGATGACCGATGCCATACGCTTGGCAGCCTCTTCCTCAGGGTTTATGATATGGTCAATGCCGAGTATCTTACGGTTATGACGCCCGAGATACGAGATACTTCTGATTGCCGCGATTGTCTTTGCTTTCGGAAAGTTTGATGCTGCGATGCCGCAGGCAACAAGGTTTACCTCATCGCTGTCCGTTACTGCGATGATTGCTCCTGCTTCCGCTGCTCCCGCTTCCGTAAGAACGGAAATATCGGTTGCACTTCCACATACTGCCATACAGTCAAGCTTAGAAGCCACCATCTGGCAACGCTCTGAATTTGTGTCGACGATGACGACACTCTTTTTTTCCTGTACGAGGTGCCTTGCAAGTCGTATTCCACGTCTTCCTGCACCCAGAATAATTATTTTCATAGCCCGTACATTTTGAACTAAAGAAAAGAGAAATACAAGGTGGGGCTCAATGAGTGTGGTAGTCTTAACCGTTTCTTAGGTGAATACATCCTGACTTATCCGTCAGATTCAACGTTAAAGATGGCGTAATCCGTCAATACGTTTCCGGAAACATAATTTTCACTCGAGAAAAGTTATATTTATCGTAATTGCTACTTGTCATTTATAGAGCTCGGGTGTAAAAGAAAAGGCCATGAAACCTGAGTTGCTGGAAAGGGTAATATCATCATCGAGCATAGGCGAAAAGACAGGGAAATTAATTGAGGCATACCTCTCACTAGAGGAGAAGGAGAAGGCATTCGTATCTGATTTCTCCGTCCACTGTACTCCCGAGTGCGGGGAGTGCTGCTGTCACTATGTGCCGTACCTGACTGAGAGCGAGGCTCTCGTTGCAGCCCTTATCATCATAAGGGACGGCCGTGAAGATGAGATACTCTCCCGTCTTGATAATGGCGATAGGGAAAGTTCCATCTGTCCTCTATATAATCCTGATTCCCCCAACCATTGCACCCTCTATGACGGCAGGAGCCTCGTCTGCCGGCTCTTCGGAGACGCGGTATCTCTCGATAAGAACGGTAACCCCGTCTATAGGGAATGTAAGTGGAAGAAGGAAAAGAGGAATATCACAAGTGAGGAACTCGAGGAGAAGATGTGTGATGTTCCTGTCATGAGCACCTACGGTGAAGTACTTGAGGGAGAGGGTGAGAGCATATATACGGCCCTCCCCAAAGCAATTGATAAAATTAAGTTGATACTTTCTTACTACGAAGACGATATGTCATAATGACTCTATGACAATAGAAAGAATACCATATGAGAAGGCATCAAGCCTTGCTTATCGTTTCCCCTCCCTTGATTCTATTCTCCTTATAAACGGAGATGATGCCGAGTACTATCTTCTAAGTGAAGACGGCCTCTTCTCAGTAAGGTTTAATATAGCCGTTGTGTGGAACGGGGAGATTGAATATATCACGGACGAAAGCCTCAGGGGCGCGATGAAAGCATACCTTGAGTCAAAATGACACTCTTTGCCTCTTCTTTTCCCGCGCTGGGTCAAATTGGCCGGGAAAACGGCTTTTCTCTCAGCGCTGTGTCAAAAAGACTCAGCTGGAAGATACTTAGGCTTTGTATTATTTGTAATTAACTTGTTCTATTATAATAAATAACGTAAAATTGGCACGCATATTTCAATTGTCTAAGTGTAGCAGAAAAAGCTACAAAGGAGATTAAAAAATGAAATATTATATTAATAGAACAAACCCGACATTGAGTGGAATCGATTCCCTCTTCTCTGACATTTTCGGAGACAATTACTATACAGCAAAGGTTCCTGCAGTTGATGTGTATGAGACACCTGAGGCTTACCACATTGAAGCTGAAGTTGCAGGATATGATGAAAAGGCTATTTCCGTAGGTGTTGAGAAGCACGTCTTGACAATCGCTTCTACTTCTGACCTCAAGAAAGCAAATGAGGAAGAGAAGAAAGAGGAGAAGAAGGAAGAGAGAAATTACCTCTTCAGAGAAATCTCTCGCCCGACATTCTCGCGTTCATTCACACTTCCTGAGGACGTAGATGAGGAGAACATCAAGGCTGAGACCAAAGACGGTATCCTCAAGATTACACTTCCTAAGACACAACAGGCTCAGAGAGGTAGAATCGAGGTAAAAATTAACTAATCAGGATTGAAGAATCCTTAACATAGCACCTTATCCCCATTGCTCACGCAGTGGGGTTTTCTGTTGTTATGATCTCGTCGAGTCTTTCGTCCCATTCGTCTATTTCAAGGCGCTTGACAAAGCTTGATGGGTAGGCGAGTCCTATCGAGTGGAGCCGATTTTTGTTTTCTCTTATGTATCTGTCGTAGTAACCACCGCCACGTCCGAGTCGGTAATTCTTGCCGTCATAGGCGAGTAGAGGCACGAGGATTACGGCCTTTGTGTAGAGTGCTTCTTCTTTTGACGAGGAAAGCTTGACGCCGAGAGAACTCATCTCTGCCTTTCCACGCGAGAACTTCATCCTGCCGTCTTCTATGAAGGGCAGTAGCACTCTTTCGTCATCAAGGAGGGGGAGTATGTTGACTTCACTTTTAAGCGGGTAGAAGGCGAGGACGGTATCTGCATCTTTGTAGGCTTTGTTCTCTAGGAGAGAATTTACTATTCTCTTCGACATCTCCTCTTTCTGCGGAAGGGAGAGAAGAATGGAAATCATTTTCTTTCTCAGCTCAGCTTTTTCCATAGTATAAAACCTGTGAACAGCATGATTGAAAGAATAAGAGAAATCCAGTCTTTTGCCTTCAATGGATATACAGTTCTTCCTTCCTTTGTGGAGAATGAGCGCGAATAGAGGGCATCCTGGAATATAAGAACCTTATCGAAAAGGAGGGTTATAAGCGACACGGTGTAAGACGTGAGGTTTTTTATGGGGTGTGAAAAGAAAGTCCCGCCACGACTTCTTCTTGCTTCGAGCATCTCTGTTCCGCACTCGAAGACTATGGGGAATATCGAGAGGCTCATCATGATGCATGATGATACTCTCCAGCCGTAGGATGAGAGAAAAAGCGAAAGTATTTTTCCCAGCGTTGACGAAAGCGACAAAAGATCCGAGTTGAGGACAAACGCAGCATAGAGCGTAACGAGCGCCGTAAAAAGAGATGCTTCACCTATGACTGTGAGGGTATCTCTTTTCTCTATAAAGCCGAATGCGAGTATGAGAAGAACAGTGAAGAGTATAACTCTGAGCTTCCATAAAAGGCGAAGGGTATTTATGCCGAAGAAAAAGGGAATAATCAATGAAACGGCAAGAAGTATTATTTTCTCCCTATCAGTAAAGAAAGATGACGCAATAGATAATAAGATAAGCGAAATGAAAAGGACGATGGGGTTTATCTTTCTATCCATCTCAGATCCTCATAAGGTATGTCAGGTAGGTATATGTTGTTATCCCTGAGTGCCGTGGTCATATCCCGGCTTTTTCCCGCCCCTGCGATTTTCCCGTCCTTGATGATTATCGTGTTGTCAGTGAGAGCGAGGAACTTCTCGGCTTCATGAGAGACAATGAGGATTGTCACTCCCTTCTCCTTGAGCTTAACAAGGCTTTCGAGGACCATCTTTACAGAGGGGTAGTCAAGGTTGGCCAGGGGCTCGTCGAGAAGGAGAACGGGACTATTCATTGCAAGGACCCCGGCTATCGAGAGCCGTCTTTTCTCTCCGCCACTGAGAACTCTTGGGTCCTTGTTTCTTATTCTCTCTAGGGAGAAGAGGGAAAGAATCTCATCTGTCTTTTCTCTTATTTCGCTGACACTTTTCTTCTGATTTTCCAATCCGAATGCTATATCTTTCTCGACTGTGGAGCCTACAATCTGAAGGGAGGTATCCTGAAAGACGAGGCCGAAGAACTTCATCCTCTCCTTTTCTTTTTTCAGTTCAATGCCGTCTCCAGTAATTGAACCTGAGGATGGTCTTTCAAGTCCCTTGATGCACTTAAGTAAAAGTGATTTACCACTGCCGTTGGGGCCTGCAATGAGGGTGATGGTACCTTTCTCTACGCTGAATGTGATGTTGTCGAGGAGGAGAGTATTATCTATTGTTTTCGATAGTCCCTTTATTGAGAGATAAGCCATATGGTAAGTTTATAAAAAACAGTATTATCTAACAACTCTTAAAGAGGTGTACGAATAATGTTTTTCTGCTATTATTTACAGTGAGTTTAAAGATGCGTAGAGAAAAGTACATTGAAGACTATGAAGACTTTGAGCCCGAGCAGAGGTCCTGGCCACTTTTCATGCTCTCGTTCCTTGTCCCGCTTGTGCCGTTTGTCATGAATATACTATTCGGGAGCAACGGCTTTACGCCATTTCTCCTTGCCGACTATATTCTTGCCGTCCTTCCGCTCTTCTCTGCGTCTCTCTGTGTAAAGGACGGCGAGAAAGTGTGGATGATGCTGGTGTCGGGTATACTTTATTTTGTCGTTGTTCTCATTAAGTGGGCGGTTTTGAAGAGCAGTAGTGGCGCACTCTATCCTCTATCCATCCCCTTTGCTCTTGCACTTTCTCCATCCCTCCTTTCCCTCAATGCACTGGCCTTTTTTAATAAGAGACGTAGAAGCAATTGGCTGGGCTGGGCATTTTTAGCATTTGTAGCATCTGCAATTTTAGTATATTTCACATATGCTTCTCTCTCGTCGTTTACGCTGTACATACTTTTATATCCTTCGCTCTGTCTCCTGCTCTCGCTTTTACTCTTTTTTGTGACGCGACGCACTGAATCTACTCCTTGGTATATCACAACAGTGCTTGTCTTAATGCTTGTGGCATCAATTACGCTTTATCCGGGATTAATAGAGACATTGAGTACAGGGACGGTGAATGATTCTATCAATGTACTTGTTAAGTTCTTCCTCTATGGATTCCCTTTCTGGTATACACTTTCGTTTCTATTTGTCTTTTCTTCCCTTGCCGGTAAGAGTAGCTACAGAAAGGTTGAAGTGAAAGATGAGAAAAACGAAGAGAATGTAGAGGAAGTTGTGGTTCCTCCTACCCCCGGAAGAGTAGACCCCAACATTAGACGTGGCTATACTGCTCCTCCCGAATATTCTCGTTTCGACACCTCTTCTCCAGTCAGGAAAGATGAAAGAGTTGAGGAAGCCCCGAAGAGCCGGGTGGTGGATGAAAAAGTGGAGAATATAGCGCGTGGCGATGAATACCAGGGCTCTAAAGACGATAAGTGGTACAACTTTATAGAGGGCGGTGTCAAAACCTCGGAGCGCGAGAGAAATAATCTTGAGGATGATTCTCGCTCATCAAGGCAATACCCCGAGCGACGTGACGACAGATATTACGACGACCGCGACAGGTGCTACCGCGATGACAGGTACTATGACGACCGCGAGAGGCGCTACCGCGATGACAGGTACTACGATGATAGGGATCGACGTTACCGCGATGACAGATATTACGATGACCGTGACAGACGCTCCCGTGACGACAGGTATTACGACGATAGAGACAGGCGTTACTACAATGACGATTATTCAAGATACGATGACAGAGATGGAAGGCGAAGATAATTTTTGAAAAATGATTGACAAGAAATTATAAAATCTTTATCTTTCTTTTGGTAACGCCGTTTTAGCTCAGTTGGTAGAGCAAAGGACTGAAAATCCTTGTGTCCCTGGTTCAATTCCTGGAGACGGCAGCATGGCTTCTCACTTAGAGAGGCCTTTTTTCTTTTATAAGGTGTGTTACATCGAATTTGAGGGCGCAGAAAGTCAGACGATGGAGAAAGAATTACAAAGAGGCTCGGGAGCTTCTTTATTCGGCTTTCCCTCCCGATGAGTTGATCCCTCTCCACCTCTTAATGCTCTTTACAGTTATAAAGATGGCATCCTTTCTTGCCTTTTATGACGAAGACAAATTTGGTTGGCTTTGCCTATATAGTCCATTTCAAAGGTGAGTGCTATGTCTTTTACCTTGCCGCCGAGAAGAGTATCAGAGGAGGCGGATACGGCTCGAGGATACTCGAGTGGATAAAGGAAAATAACAAAGGAATGAG
>CAVJEL010000079.1:0-8581 GCA_963648635.1 Ruminococcus intestinalis | reverse complement strand
AAAACTCTATTGGAGAATTTTCTTCACGATATATTTCTCAAGCCTTGCCGGACATATCCGGGTAAGCTTGAGTAGAAAGTTATTGTTGATGCTGTAAGCAAAGCGGGGATTTTTCTTATTGAGGATTTTGATTACCTTATCTGCGATTTTCTCCGGCTCAACAGCCTTTGTCTCGACTGAGTCGACAATCTTTCTGAAGCGTCGGGCATTCGTTTTATATACTTTAGTGTTGTTAGTAAAGCTTTCAAGCGCTGTAGTAGAGGCGCCCAGCATGTCTGTTTTGACGGCACCGGGCCTGATGACGCTCACCTTTATTCCTTTCAGCTGTAATTCCATAGATAGGGAGAATGCATAGCTATCGAGGGAAGTTTTGGTTATGCCGTAGAGTCCTGTGAATGGAAGCTGCTTCAAGGGCGCGAGTTCACTTGTTGTCATAACAATACGGCTGTCTTCTTTTAAGAGTGGAAAGAAAGTCCTATTTATATAGTAGGGGCCGAAGACGTTTATGCGGAACATCTTCTCATATCTTTCCCCACTTATTTCGATAAGGGAATCGAGTGTGTAGATTCCGGCAAAGTGGACGACAGCAAAGAGTTCGTTTGTCAGAGATGAAACCTTTTTGTAGGCTTTATCTATACTCTCAGGAGAGGATATGTCGCAAGGAATGGGGATGATGTTGTCTTCTCTGTACCCCTCGGGAATCTTTACATCAAGTGCGAAGATTGTGTACCCTGCGTCGCTTGCCCTCTCTATGAAAGCCCTTCCCATTCCCCCGAATGCGCCTGTTACAAGGATGTACTTCATTTTAGTCCAGGTTATGCTTTCCGCTCACTTCATCCAGGACTACTTTGAATACATCGCATTTACTCAAGCCTTTACATGACTCGACAGGAAAGCCTGAGCGTGAATAATGGTCGAGGATGATTTTGAGGCCGTGTACTTTGTCTTTCGTCTCTGTGAGTCTTTCTGCTCTTCCTCGTCCTATAACGCTTTCGTACTTAGCTGTTATGCCCATTCCCGTCTCTTCTGTTCTGTAGTAAAGGTCTGCTTCTACAGTAACATTTGCATTCTTTTCGAGTAGTTCATTCTTGTGGCCTTCAAGTGCACTGTGGAAATAGATTACTATCTTTCCGTCAACAAATTCCGGGCCGAATGTCATCGGGATTATGTATGGTGACGTCTCGTCGTTCATAGCTATACGGATTACCGTACAGCGCGAGAGGATATCGAAAATGGAATCAATTGAAGTTACTTCTCTTTCTGTTCGTCTCATGGAGATAGTATATATCAAAAGAGGGAGGATGCCATACTTATTGAAGCAACTTTCGCTATGAGAAGAGTGACGGTTCAACGAGGGCGTGGTTTGTTATAAGAAGTGATTTGTAGTATGCTTTCTTAAGGATGATGTGCCTTTCGGTGTCTTATAGCCACTGTTGCTGATAAGTGACTTCGTCTCCATAAAGGTAACCCATATGTGTATTACAATTAAGAAAGGTATTTACCGCGTTAAGGAAACTGATAAATGAAACTGGTAACATGCGAGAAACTTGAAAGATACTGTGCTGAAAGAGAGAAGGACTGTAAAATCAAATACGAAAAGATAGGCGAGAGAAGGGCAGAGAAAAGAGGCGAAGCTAAAACTCGTATCGAAAATGCAAAGAAAATGATTGCAGATAAGCTTCCTTTAGACGAAGTTGCTTATTATTCCGGACTTTCCCTTTCCAAAGTTAAAGAGCTTGCAGGCTGAGAGAGGGATATCAAAACCTGATTAGAGCATGTAAATTGTATTGAAAAACCGGCTGATACGCTCAACCGATTCCTCTCTTTCTTACTCTAAAGATAACAGCAATGCCATCTTGAAGGGGCCGTCAGCTTTGACGCTGTGTCTGCCGTTCTTAGCAAAGCGGAAGTTCTCTCCTTCCTTTATCGGGTACTCCTTTCCTTCGTAGCCGATTATACCTTTGCCTTCAAGGGCGAAGATAATTGCATCTCCGGGTGCTGCATGCTCGCCGAGTGCTGTTCCCTCGTCAAAAGCCATGACTACGAACTTCGTCTTTGAGTTGTGTACAACATCCATGTTGACGATGCTGTCCTTTTTATATGGGACAATGTCCTTGAGGGCGAAAACATTCCCTTCTTTTACTTTCTCATTAACCATACTATTTCTCCCGAGGTCTACTTCTAGGTAGACACTTTCGTCTATTGCTTTCACTCCGAATGATAAGTCACTTTGAGTGATGATTCCATCCCCGTTTTCAAGCTCAATCGGGCACGAGGATGAAAAGATTATGATATGTCCCTTTAGGAGCAGTATAAGCTTATTGGAGAGATAATGCTCTTCGCTTATATCTGTTCCCCTTCCGAGAGAGAAGAAGTAGGCGTTACCGCTACTATCCACCTTGTGTGATATCGTAAGGCCGTCGAGAGGCTCGTTATCGTGTACGGCGCTGAATACTCCTTCTCTCATGGCAATCAGTCCTCAAGAATCTTTCCGTCAAGTGAGAATGTGACAACACGCCACGGAAGGAACTTTCCGCTGTTTCTGAGTGCAGTGATAGCTGCATTCTCGAGGCCACCGCAGCACGGAACCTCCATTCTCAATACTGTTATTGACTTAATGTCATTATTGCTGATTATAGCCTCAAGCTTCTCAGAGTAGTCGACGCTGTCGAGCTTCGGGCATCCGATTATCGTTACCTTACCTTTCATGAAGTCCTCATGAATGGAAGCATAGGCATATGCTGTGCAGTCAGCTGCAATCAAGAGCTTTGCGCCGTTGAAGTATGGTGCATTGACAGGGACAAGCTTAATCTGGCACGGCCACTGCCTGAGCTCGGATGTCGGCTTTACTGTTGACGGTGTACTTTCTTCTTTGCTCTCTTCTCTATTGAATTGATGCATTGCCTTTCCCGGGCATCCCGAGAAAGCTGGTGCTTCTCTTGTTTCAACCTTCTTTTTCTTGTTCTCTTCGACAGCCTTCTCGTCATAGGCGAGAGTGTCCTTCTCTATAAATGATATAGCCCCTGTAGGACAGGAAGGAAGACAGTCTCCCATACCGTCGCAGTAGTCGTCTCGCATGAGCTTTGCCTTTCCGTCTACAATTGCAATTGCCCCTTCGTGACATGCATTTGCGCAGAGTCCGCATCCAGTGCACTTCTCTTCGTTTATCTCGATTATTCTTCTTTTCATATTTCTTCTCCTTGTATTTCTGAGTATAGAGTATGATAATTCAAACAGGAATTACGTGGTTATTACCACAAAAAGAGGGAAAATGATTATTTCGTCTCCGCTTTTCAAAGATTTGACTTCGTCTGACATAGAAGAGTTCAGTGCTATCAACGCCTTAGTTATCCGCACCTTCAAGAAAGGGGATATCATCCTGAAGTCTGGGGAGAAAACAGAGGTTATAGGAATAGTTCAGAGCGGGAGTATTCTCATTGAGAACATAGATCCCTGGGGGAACAAGAGTACAATCAACACAATGGGGACGGGAAGTGTTTTTGCCGAGAGCTATGCACTCTCGGGAGAAAGCATGATGGTCGATGTTGTTGCTGCTGAAGAGTGCAGTGTGCTCTTTATCAACATAGTGAAACTTCTGAGGGAGAATAACAGCAATAGAGGATGGTACATAAAGCTCCTAATTAATCTTGTCTCTGTTACAGCCTCGAAAAATAGGAGTCTTTCCACGCGCATATTCTGCACGACGCCGAAGACAATAAGGGAGAGGATTCTCACTTATCTCTCGGGGTTATATCTGAAGAACGGCACAAAAACATTTCTTATCCCATTCAACAGGGAACAGATGGCATCCTACCTCAATACCGACAGAACAGCACTCTCGAAAGAGCTCGGAAAGATGAAGAGGGATGGTCTCATAGACTGGCATAAAAACTCATTCACCCTGATGGTCGAGCCCGAGTAGGTTCTTGCCTATCTGAGAGGGTGAAACTACAATATTGTTGATTGAAACCGTTTTCAATTGGAGGTGCGTATGAAGATTGTAGTTTTAGGAGGAGGCGCGATGGGCTCCCTCTATGGGGGATATCTATCAAAGGAAAATGATGTTACCATCGTCGACCGCTCGCCTTCTGTTGTGGATGCTATAAACACTAATGGTGTCAGGATAAAGGAGAAGGACGGTAGTGTGTGCGTCTTTACTCCTAGTGCAGTAATCGACTCATCCTCTCTCGGAAAAGCCGACCTTGTCATATGCTTTGTAAAGTCTATGTATACGACATCGGCGTTAGAGTCGAATAAAGGTCTCATAGGTCCCGACACATATCTTATGACACTCCAGAACGGAGCAGGACACGAAAGCAAACTCTTGAAATTCGCAGATAGAAAGCATGTTATAATCGGGTCTACACAACATAACTCCTCTGTTATTGAGCCCGGTTTTGTCAATCATGGGGGAGCCGGCCTTACAAGCATAGGCCTCCTCGACGGCAACAGCTCATCACTCACGTCGATTGCTTCGTCATTCACAGCATGTGGCCTCGAGTGCAAAACGGAGAACAATGTACAGAAGCAGATATGGAAGAAGATGTTCACAAATACTGCAGCATCATCCCTTACGGCCCTCTTTCAGGTTCCACTTGGCTTCATCCATAGTGATGAAAACGCCGCCTGGATTATGAGAAAGCTTTGTCATGAGGCTGTAATGGTTGCTAATGCTTTAGGCCTTGATTTTGACGAGGATGAGGTTGTGAGAGATGTTGATACTGTCCTTATAAACGCACCGGGTGGCTACACATCAATCTATGCAGATATAAGGGACGGTAGAAAAAGTGAAGTCGACACAATCAGCGGCTCTGTTGTCGAGTGCGCGAAGGACCTCGGGCTCTCCGTTCCGTATCATGAGATGGTAGTCAAGGCCATACATGCTTTAGAGGACAAGGCAATGATTGAGAAGGAAGGAGAGGGGAGTGTCTAATATCACAATATATGAGATAGCAAAAGAAGCCGGATGCTCCCCCGCAACCGTATCGCGTGTGATAAACGGCTACCCTTATATCAAGAAAGATACAAGAGAGAGGGTGAAGAGGATAATCGAAGAGCGAAACTTCATGCCAAGTGAGACGGCCCGGAGCCTTGTAAACCAATCAACAAGGATGATAGGCATTCTTATTTCAGATCTTAGAACAACTCATCATACCGACGGCGTGTATTACATTGAGAAGGAACTTTCGAAGGAAGGCTATTCATGCATTATATGTAATACCGGAGTATCGGAAGAGGGCGTTACTTCTTATATCGAGATATTGAGCAAGCGAAATGTCGATGCCGTCATTCTCATGGGCTCCGTCTACCAGAATGAGATAGTCGGAAAGGCTGTGAATCAATATCTGGGGAATATTCCCGTTGTATTCTGTAATGGCACACTTGAAGGCGAGAACATATACTCCATAGTCAGTGATGAGGACGAGGGCGTGTATAATTGTGTAAAACTCCTGAAGGATACAGGATGCACTAACCCTGCTTTCATCTATGACAGGAAGACAGCGAGCAACATACGAAAAATGGAAGGTTTTATAAGGGGAGCAAAAGATTTCGGGTATGAAACGGAAGGGCATATTGTCGAGACGTCGTGGGACGTCGCAGGAATATATGAAAAGGTGAAGGCCTTCATAGAGGAAAATGAGGATGTTGACTCTATCATATTCTCGGAGGACTTTCTTGCATCTGCCTCGATGAGGGCTTTGAGTGAAAAGGGCAAGAGAAGCCCCGAGAATATATCACTCATCGGGATAAATAATTCCCGCTATGCACTCATATCTGACCCGCCACTTACGAGCCTCGACAACAACCTTTATGACATGAGCATGAGTGCAGTAAAAACCATTCTTTCTCTCTTAAAAGGAGAAAGCGCAGAAAAGGCAGTCATTCTCCACTCCCGTATAGTTGAAAGAGATACGACAAGGAAGAGGAACAATGATTTATAGGTGCCGTTATCAGTCTCCTCTGGGGGCCATCCTCCTCAGTGCAGATGATGAGGCGCTGAGGGTGCTTTCCTTCGAGGACCAGATGACATATGAAAAGAACACGGAAGACGGCATAGAGAAGGAGACGCCACTTCTCCTCTCTACGAAAAGATGGCTCGATATCTACTTCGAGGGAAGGAATCCAGGCTTTCTGCCTCCTCTACACATTGAGGGGACACCTTTCCAGAAAACCGTATGGTCCATGCTTCTCTCCATCCCCTACGGAGAGACTGTGACATACGGGGAAATAGCTTCCCACATTGCTGACGAGAGGGGCATAAAGAGAATGTCCTCGCAGGCTGTTGGTGGCGCTGTGGGGCGGAATAACATAGCAATAATCGTGCCCTGCCACAGGGTGATTGGAAAGGGTGGGGCGCTTACTGGCTATGCCGGTGGATTATGGAGAAAGAAAAGGCTATTAGAGCTGGAGGAAATATATGACAACAAGTGATGTAGCAGAGAAGATGATCAAGTTTTATAAGGGGAACCAGGAGGACATAAACCACTTTCTGAAGGTATGGTCGTTCGCACGTATTATCGGGGAAAGTGAAAAACTCGACGAGAAGACTCTCCACACCCTGGAACTGACGGCAATTGTACATGACATATCGTGTCCGCTATGCCGTGAAAAATATGGCAACACCGACGGAAGGCATCAGGAGAAAGAGAGCGGGGCGCTCGTAAAGGCATTCTTCGAAGGCAAAGATATAGAAGGAGAGACGCTCTCTCATATATCGTGGCTCGTGTGCCATCACCACACATATACCAATGTTGACAGTATTGACTACCGGATTCTCCTTGAAGCCGATTATCTCGTCAATGCCGGTGAGAACAAACATGACAGGGCGAGGATAATAAGCTTCAGAGACAATGTCTTCAGGACAAAGATGGGCATAAGGCTTCTTGACGACATCTACCTTAGGTAGGTTCACAAAGAAAAAGAATAGTAATAGCATTCGGTGAGAGGAAAACGATGACGATTACGGGTGTTGTTATAAACGGTGTCGGGATATTCATATTTGGCCTTCTCGGCTCGATAATCAAGAAAGGAATTCCCGATAGAATCAAAGATACACTTATGACAGGGCTTGGACTCTGTGTTCTTTACTCCGGGGCAATTGGATTCTCGAGTGACACAAATCTTGTTGTGCTTGTATTCTCGATTGCTGCAGGCGGTGTCATAGGTGAGGCTCTTGATTTTGACGGCAACCTCAACAGATTCGGCGCATTTCTCGAGAAGAAGATGTCTTCTTCGGAGAGCAGCTTCGGAGATGGCTTTGTCTCCTCTTCACTCTTTGTCTGCGTCGGTGCAATGGCGATAGTGGGTGCAATAGAGAGTGGAACAAGGGGAACATACAACACATACCTTGCCAAGTCCTTCATCGACATCCTTATAGTCTTCCTTATGGCGACCAAGAAGGGCATCGGCTGTGCTTTTTCCGGCCCCGTATGCTTTCTCTACGAGCTTCTCCTCACGCTTTTCTCAGGTTTTATTGCAACCCTAATAACAGAGACAGTACTATCACAGATGTCTCAGGTTGGATCTCTATTAGTAGTAGCCATTGGCCTCAATCTGCTTAATATAACACACATCAAGATTGCCTCTTTCATCCTTTCTCCTTTCATTCCTGTTGTTATATATGAAGTGGCGAAGCTGTTCTGAGACTGAAACAAAAAGTATAAAAAGTTATAAAGGAAAATAAAAAGTATAAAACGGAAGCCTGAAAACTGCCTCATATGTTCTAGTACGAAAAAGTGAGAATCCGTGTCCCGCGCGACAGGTCCAACGTATAAGAGGAATTAACCACATAAGTGCCACTGATAGTCTTGCAGAAATAGGCTTAAACATAATAATCTGGACTGGGCTATCCAAACGGAAGGCGACTAGCTTTGCTCTTGCCAAATCTTAATATAAGAGGAGGTAAGACACTTGTATACTTTAACAATAATATCAATTATTGTCGGAGTGATAGGGCTTGTGGTCGGTATTGTTCAAATTGTTCTGACTATTCTTGATTTTGAGCGCAAAAAAAATCGCCGTTAAGCTAATCATGTCGGCGATTTCTATCCAAAATCAAATGGCAAGAGTAAGCTGACCGCTTTCGGATAGCCTTTCTTTTACCAAGTAAATAATAATCATGCTTCAAAGCTTCCGTCAATCCCCGTTTTCATCTTCTTCAAAGATATTCAGACTCCAGCCACATTTAAGAGGAGATAAGACAAATGAAGACTTCCACAACGACTTCAATTATTGTGGGAGGAGCGAGTCTCGTTGTCGATGCCATCGACTATTCTGACTCTCATCTAGAATAACAAGAGCAAAAAAAATCGCCGTTAAGCTGAAGACTTCTGGCGATTTTTGTTAAAAACAAAATAAACTGGCAAGAGTAAGCTGACCGCTTTCGGATAGCCTTTCTTTTACCAAGTAAATAATAATCATGCTTCAAAGTCTTCGTCAATCCCCGGTACCAACCACTGACAAGTCTTCACTCATTCGTATATTGTCGTCTTCTGTTCGTTTTTTTTTGAAGGTGGTATTCCCGCGGGTAGAACCGCAATAATCTTTGGGGTAAACTCCCATAATCTAGCGCAGAATCTAC
>CAVJEL010000078.1:0-8612 GCA_963648635.1 Ruminococcus intestinalis | reverse complement strand
TGAAAAGATAATAAAGAGGAAAAGAAACGACAAGAACAAATTCCCGCATTGTGTTACAATTGCCTCATGGATTTCTCACGACCCGATAACGCAAGGAAAATAAACAGAATCAAAGTCCTCAATGCCCTGAGAAAGGGAGAACTCTCACGCGCCGAACTCTCGAGAGAACTCGGCATTAATAAAGTCTCGATATCTGAAATAACAGATTCCCTCATAAATGAAGGCCTCATAGAAAGCGGAGAAAAGGACAACACGACATCCGGCAGGCCATCGACAAAGCTGAGAGTGACAAGGACAAAGGGAAGAGTATTCTCGTTCGTCCTCTCCTCATCGACAGTAACAGCATCGGCGTCAAATCCTCTCGGGCAGGTTCTGCGTTTCGAGCGTTTTCCGAAGGACGAGAATATGCTTAACGGTATAAGTAGCTTCGTCAAAAAACTGCTTTCCGACAACCCCGTCATCTACGGTGTCACCATAATCAGCAGGAATCCCGAAGAGCTTGACGAGTCCATCTTCCCCTGGCCCGTCATATATTCTTCTCTCTCTGAAGCTCAGGCAAGGGCTGAGATGGAAGTTGAAAAGGAAGAGAAAAGGCTTTACATATCGTGGGGCGACAGTATAGAAGGAGCATATGAAGACAAGTTTCTCCGCTATATTCCTTCAATTGCACACATGAAAGTAACTAAAGGCATTCCCTGTTCATGCGGACGCGACGGGTGCCTTGAAGCAGCAATCGCTGGCAAAAGGCTTAAAGCACTATCGGGTATTACGCAGTACAGAAAACTCCTTTTAGAAGAAAAAGGTAGAGCGACGTTAGAAGACGTTATCCCCCTTTTAGCATTCGCACTTAGCGAGGCTGTGCAGGCCCTGGGCGCCGAAAGCGTTGTCATAACAGGCGAAATGGCGCCTCTCGACGAGAAAATGTATGAAACCCTAAACAATAAGCTTTCATCATATCTTCCACCTGATAGAAAGGTCAGCGTAACAAGAGCAAAACGCGGCGACAATGCGACAATAGAAGGCGCAGGAATAATCGCGCTCGATAAGTTCTTCTACCACTCCGACACTCTCGAGAAGCTTAACTCCCTCCAGGCCGAATTCTGACACTCCCCCTATCAGCGTAAAAAAAATACCGCGGGAATTAACCAGCGGCAACCTCCTTGTCCCCTTTTAGGGAGTTACATTTCTGCAACAGAACGATTGTTTCACACTTTTCCCATTCTCGCAAGGAGAAATATTAAAAATTTTGTCGCACCGCCCGAAAGCTGTAACATTTCAATTTGTAAACTCGAAGAATATCAATCGAAACACTTCATTTTTCAGTAATAATACAAAAATCAGAAAAAATGATTGACAGTTCGAAATGGAGTGATAACATTACAAATGTTAACGCTAACATAGAGTAGAGAAATGACGATAAAAGATATTGCCGAAAAGGCTGGTGTTTCAATGATTACAGTTTCCAGGGTTATAAATACCCCGGAACTTGTTTCACCGGAGACGAGAGAAAAAATAACAAAGATACTCAAAGAATCCGGCTATATACATAACACTGCAGCACATAATCTTGCATCCAACAAGTCGGGAATCATCTGTATCTATGCGTCAAGGGATTTCTCGTATCTAGACCCGTTCTTTCAACAGTTTGTAGTCGGGGTAAGCGCTACACTATCGAAAAACAACTACTCCATGCAGATTGCACATGAGATTAAGGCCAATCAGTTCTGTGACGGCTATATATTCATGGGCTACAACTATGCAGACCACAGCATTGAAGAGGCTAAAAGAACAGGAAAGCCGGTGGCCATATTCACGTCACACAAGGATGATGAGGCTGACTGCATAGACACAGACAACATCTCTTCAAGCAGAAAAATCGTTGAATATCTGATTAACAAAGGTCACAGACGGATCGCAATCGTTTTGAATACCGTCAAAGGTCCTTATGTCAAGGAACGACTTGAAGGATACAAAGAAGCACTCAGAAATAATGATATCGAATTTGATGAAAGTCTCACCTTTGTTGTTGATAACTCCATTGAAGGGGGAATAAACGCTTCAAGGTGGTATAATGAACATGAGGATAAGGCTACGGCCGTTTTCCTAATCACAGATATTCTTGCAATGGGCTTCGTCATTGGAGCAAAGGCTTCCGGCCTCGATGTTCCGAAGAATGTTTCGGTTGTCGGTTTTGACGGACTTGGTCACCATCTAATGTCAAGCCCGAAAATCACTACAATGGCACAGCCGGTATATAAAATCGCGGAAGAATTATCAGAATGTTTACTGGAGAGAATCAAAAAGCCTGGAGTCAAGCCTGTCTATAAACTTGTAGAAGGCACTCTCGACGAAGAAGAATCTACTCTGGACATATAGGAGGTTTGATATGAAAAATATCAGAAGGTTTATTTTTGTCGTTTTGATGTTAGCGCTAACATCAACATTGCTCTTTGCTCAAGGTGCTCAGGAGCAGAAAGATGAGACAGTTACTCTCGAAGTATGGGCTCGTGGAGATGAGATTAAACAGTGGGTTCCGGGTTTTGAGGCGGCAAATCCATCAATCAAAGTCAACGTAACTGTTATCCCTGATCAGGAAATGACGGCCAAGCTCATTACCGTACTCGGCAGCGGAAAGGGAGTTCCAGATCTCTTCATGCAGGAAGCAAGTTATATCACATACCTTGTCGAGGCAGGATGCTTTGCAGACCTTAATGAAGCACCGTACCACATCAATGACTACAAGGATAATATCTGGGATGCTGTTCTGAAGGTCGGTACAGATTCAACAGGTGTGGTAAGAGCTCTTACATGGCAGGCAAACCCAGGTGCCATCATCTACAGACGTGATATTGCAGAAGAGTTCTTCGGAACAGATGACCCGGAGGAAGTTGCAAAGGCTCTCGACAGTGATGAGAAGATGCTTGAAGTTGCAGCAGCAATGAAAGAAAAAGGCATAAGCTTCGTATCATGCTTCAAGGACCTTTATGACAGCAAGGTCGCTTCAAGAGAACATGCATGGGTTGAAGACGGAAAGCTTGTAATCGATGATGCTCTTCTGGACTTCCTCGACATGGCTAAGGAGATTATCACAAAGGGATATGACCTCGGCGTCGATCAGTGGGCAAGTGAGTGGATAGCAGCTGTCGAGTCAGACTCTCTCTTCTGCTACATTCTTCCTCCATGGGGATATCAATATGTCGTAAAACCTGCTGCCAACACAACAATCGGGAAGTGGGCAATCACAACTCCAAGTACATCATACATTTCAGGCGGTTCATATCTCGGAATCTATGAAGATACTCCTCACAAAGAGGAAGCCTGGGCTTTCTTTGAGTATGTCATGCTGAATGAAGACGCTCTCTATGACTATGCAAAACAGAGCGGAGACTTTGTCGTACTCAAGAGTGTATGTGAGAAACTTGCCGAATCTGAAGGAGAAGAAGTACTCGGCGGTCAGAATCCGAACGGCATGTTCATCGAGGCTATGCAGCACGAGTTCAAGGCTCTTAACACAGAATATGACTCACAGCTCAATGACGCATTTGTATCTGCAATCAAGGCTTATGCAAGCGGATTGACAAAAGAAGAGGCAATCAATCAGTTCAAGAATGATGTGAAGACAGCATTCCCTGAAATAATCGTCGACTGAAAATGAAAGAGGAAAGCGGGAGATTAGTAATGAGAAGTAAAGGAATAAGTGAAAAGATAAACAGGCACGGCTATCTCTTCATAGCACCGTTTGTTGTGACATTCATTGTTTTTAATCTTTATCCGATTATCTATACTTTCCAGCTTTCCCTCTACAAGTGGAAGGGGTTCGGGAAGGAGACTTTTGTGGGTTTTGAGAACTTCACACGGCTTCTTACCGACTCCACATTTCCCAAAACACTTATCAACACATTGAAGATATGGTTGGGAGATTTTATTCCCCAGCTGGGTTTCGCTCTTCTTTTATCAATGATTTTCACTTTCTACAGAATAAAGGGAATGAGACTTTTCAGGGCCGTTTATTACCTACCCAATTTGATAACGGCCGCCAGCGTCGGACTTTTATTCAACATACTCCTCAATGGAGACAAGTCCACGATAAACCAACTCCTTGTTATGCTGAAGGTGAAGGGCGCGCCGATAGCATTCTTCAAGTCTGAAGCCATGACACAGGCAATTGCATCCTACATTCTTTGGTGGATGTGGTTTGGTTACACCACAATCCTTGTAATGGCCGGAATAACGGGGATAGAACCGGACTTATATGAGGCTGCCCAGATTGACGGGTGCTCGAGAGTCCAGACTTTCTTCCGTATCACAATTCCTTTGATACGACCGACCCTCATATACATAACGATTACATCACTTATCGGAGGAATGCAGATTTTTGATGTCCCTGTAAATCTCACAAATCTTCAGGGAGACCCTCAGAAGGCAGTCCTTACAAGCAGCATGTATATATACCAGCAGGGATTCAAGAACGGTGGATTCGGCTATGCCTCCACACTTTCAGTAATTCTCTTCATGGTCATTGCTGCCTTAAGTTTCATAAGCTACAGGCTTATGAATAAAAAGGAGAAATAGGATGGAAAAAGTCATCAAAATATTCATCTACGCTCTTCTCATCTTTCTGCTCCTGCTCTGCGTGATTCCATTTTACCTCGTAATCATCAACTCGACATATAACTCGATAGACATCGTCACAAAGATCAAGTTCCTTCCCGGAACCTACTTCTTTACCAATTATACAAAACTGCAGGAACTAACAAATATCTGGCGCGGTTTCTTCAACAGCCTCGTCATAGCAGTCCCGTATGTCTTCCTGACGTGTTATTTCGGCGCATTCACTGCATACGGCCTCGCTAAATATCGATTCAAGGGAAGATTGTTTTTCTTTGCGCTTGTCATCGCATCAATGATGATTCCCTCCCAGCTTGTTGTAATAGGTTTTTACAAACTCAACCTCAAGCTCGGGCTTCTGAACACTTACTGGCCTTTCATACTCCCGGGCGTAGCAAACGCATCGGCAGTCTTCTTTCTCAAGGGGATGATTGAAGAGACCGTGTCGACATCTCTTATTGAAGCAGCAAGAATGGAGGGGTACAGAGAAGTGAGGATTTTCAACAGGATTGTACTGCCGTGCATAACGCCTGGGGTTGCAACAATCGGCATATTCAACTTCGTCTCCTGCTGGAACAATTATCTCTCCCCCTTGATTATTCTCAGCGACTCGAAGAAATTCACAATGCCTATTCTGATTTCGACAATAAAGGGTGTGTTCCTTTCGAATTACGGGGCCATGTATGTTGCCATCGCGATATCTGTGGTACCTGTAATCGTCGTGTACGCATTCCTTTCAAAATACATAATAAACGGATTAACGCTAGGAGCAGTAAAATGATTTCTTATTCTATTGATACTCATCTCGAGAAAAAAGATTTAACAGTTCAGAGGAAGAAAAACGTACGAAAGATGGAGGAAGGAATAATCGAAATCTATCCCTCCCTCAAAAAACACCACTTCTACGGCTTCGGGGGAGCCCTCACAGAAGCCAGTGGATACACCCTTTCTCTTTTAAGTGAAGATGAAAGGAAAAAAGTACTTAACTACTTCTTCAACCCTGATACTCCAATTTTCGACTACCTGAGAATTCCAATCGACAGCTCGGATTTCTCCCTCTCACCACATTCGGCATGTCACACCATGGAGGACTGGAACAAAAGAGAGTTCGACTACTCAGTTGAAGAGAAGTATATCTTCCCATATCTGGACGAAATCTGCCAAATCAGAGAAAAAAACATACCTCTACTCTTCTCCCCGTGGTCTCCACCTTCCTTTTTCAAAGATAATGCATCGAGGCTCAAAGGAGGACGACTCGAGAAGAAATTCTATCCTCAATGGGCTGAATACATCGCCTTATACCTCAATCATTTCAAAGAAAAGGGTTATAACGTATGGGCACTCACAATTCAGAATGAACCCAACGCAATACAGACGTGGGACAGCTGTATATACTCCCCTGAAGAAGAAAAAGACTTCTTCATGAACTATCTGAAGCCGGAACTTGCTGAATCCGGACTCGATAACGTCAAGGTGTTCTTCTGGGACCACAATAAGGAAAGACTGCTCGGGAGAGCCGAACGGTTTCTCGACGAAAAGACAAACGGCATGATAGACGGCATTGCATTCCACGGCTATTGCGGAGACCACTACGAAGCTTTAGATATCTATAGAAAGGCCCACCACGGGCACGATGTAATAATGTCGGAATTCTGCATGAGTGAAAAGGACAAGTATAACTACAAAAAACAGCTTTCCGTCTATGCACATGAATATATAAACGACATAGTATACGGCGCGGACAGGATTATAGACTGGAACTTCATACTTGATGAAAAAGGCGGCCCGAATCATGTAGGGAACTACTGCATGGCACCGATTATGAAGAACGGCGAAAAAACTGAAAGTAATATGGTGGCAGATGTGATTAGAGAGCTTGCAAGAGGTGGTAACAACTCCACAGTTCTTCAGACTACTTCTTTTGACAAGGCTGTAGATAATGTTGCATTTCTCAAAGACAACGGAGAAATATCATTGGTTTTAAAAAATATAAAGCGTCAAAGAATAAATGTCAGAATCGGAGAAAAGGTCTTTTCTGTCACACCCGGTTCCAACACCCTTGTAGTTCTTTCTTTGGAGGAAAAAGATTATGAGTAAGATAAGAGGAGTAAATCTGGGGGAATGGCTTGTCCTTGAAAAGTGGATGGACACTTCCATTTTCGAAAATACGGATTCGAGAGATGAAGACAATCTCTGCCGTGTGCTGGACAAAGACGAGAAGGAAAGGCGTTTCAAGAATCACAGAGATACTTTTATAACTGAGAATGATATAGCTTATATCAGGAACTGTGGATTATCATCAATAAGATTACCTATCCCCCATTTTCTTTTTGGTGATAATCCCGGTTTCTGTTATCCATATGTAAAATGCATTGATTATGTAGATAAGCTCTTTTCCTGGGCTGATAAGTACAATCTCAGCGTGCTGCTCGATCTCCATACCGCCCCCGAGAGTCAGAACGGTTATGATAACGGAGGAATATGTGCCGTTTCTAAATGGGCTCAGAAGAAGGAAAATATTGAGAGAACAATCGATGTACTGTGCCTTCTTGCAGAAAGGTACCGGAATAGGGAAAATTTCCTGGGTCTGGAAGTCCTCAATGAGCCTGCAAGCGAAGAGGTCTGGGAGAGAAATAAGCGTTTTTACACTCCTCATGACAGGGAAAAGTCACTCTCATCGTCAAGTGTTCCGCTCCCGACGCTTTTTGGTTTCTATCAGAACAGCTATGACAGGCTCAGAAAGATTATGGGCGACGATAAATATATCGTCTTTCATGACGGCTTCAGGCTGATGCAGGTTAAGACATTCATCAAAGAAGGAAATTTTAAAAATGTTCTGCTTGACACCCATCCATACCTTGAGATGGAAGGAGTAAGCGAGACCACATCGACATTCAATCATCTCCACAGGATACTCTTTGAATGGCAGAACAACATCAACGAATGCCAGAAATATGTCCCGATGATTATAGGAGAATGGTCTCTCCCCCACAACATACTGCCGTCGTTTACGCCGGAGGAGCGCTATGAGTCCTATCGTTTGATGGCATCCGCACAGCTTATGACATTCGAAAGTGCCTTTGCATATTATTTCTGGTCCTACAAGGTGAAGTGCAAGGATAAACTCGGCTGGGATTTCAGAGAATGTGTCGAAAGGGGCTTACTGCCTTCAGATTTCACAAGTAAAGCATGAAAAGATGATGAGGGGGCCTCTGCCCCTTCATTGAGATATATCCACCATTGAAGGCCTCCTCAGCAGAAAATCAGCACCGTTGAAATCCGATTTATTATTGCACTTTAAAAATCCCCCCATTATAATCTGGGTGTATGTGGCGCACGCCATAAAGAATTTTCTTGGAGGAAATAAATGAAAAAAGTATTTTCAGTTCTTTTAGTACTCTGCCTTTCATTGTCTCTCTTCGCTCAGGGCGCAGCAGAAGCTCAGACAAAAACAGAGACTTATGCAATCGCAATGATCACAGACAGTGGTGATATCACAGACCAGTCATTCAACCAGTCAACATACGAAGCATGCAAGGACTATGCAGCAGCTAAGGGACTCAAGTTCCAGTACTACAAGCCGACTGGAGACTCAAACGAAGCTCGTTCAGCTTCCATCGAGAAGGCTATCGATGACGGATTCAACATCATCGTCATGCCCGGCTACCTCTTCGGACCTTCAATTGCATCAATCGCTCCTGAATATCCTGATGTCAAGTTCGTCGCTCTCGACGTTTCTGAAGGCGATGTAGGCGGATCAATCTCCAACGTTTACTGCATCGTTTATCAGGAAGAAATCGCAGGTTACCTTGCTGGTTACGCAACAGTCGCTCTCGGCTATACAAACCTCGGCTTCTGCGGTGGTATGGCAGTTCCAGCAGTTATCCGCTACGGTTACGGCTTTGTCCAGGGCGCAGATGCAGCAGCAGCTAAGCTCGGCAAGACAGGAACAATCCAGTACACATATGCTAACCAGTTCTTCGGAGATGCAGACATCACAGCAG
>CAVJEL010000077.1:2957-8638 GCA_963648635.1 Ruminococcus intestinalis | reverse complement strand
ATTAAAAAGGAATTACGCTCCATCTGGATGACGACTTTTGTAAAACGAAAGAAGAGTAAATGGGGAAAGACGCAGTTTGCGCCCGGCTACGCGCTTCTTTATGGAGCAGTTTTCGTTATTCTTCTTGCTTTTTTCTTCGTCACTGCATTTGATCTTGCCATCTCTCTTGTCCCGATGGGACTCGGGTGGTTCTACTTCTCGTTAATGGCGCTTATGGCTACTGCACTCGGGGTAGTAGGAGATGCGTTCAACACCCACACAATGATGTATGAGGGGAAGGACAATGACATTCTTTTCTCTCTTCCGATTAAAGCGAGGGACATACTTATCTCGAGGATGGTTGTCGTGTTGATTATGGGCACCATTTACATGGGTGTTGTTTTTATCCCTGCAATTGCTGCCTACTTTCTCGCGCTGTCCTCTTTCTCGTTTTCTGTTTTACTCCTTGATCTCGTCGTGATGGCGGGACTCATACTTATTGTTACAACCTTTTCATGCATTCTCGGATGGGGAATAGCTTTAGTATCGTCAAGAATGAAAAGCAGGTACTGGACGAAGCTTATCCTTACCATCCTTTTCTTCCTGCTCTATATGTTCTTCACGCAGGGTGCGAGTAAGTACATCGAGAACATTGTTCTCAACGCCGGCGAAATCAGCGCATCATTCTCATCTTTCTACCTTGTTGCTGCAGTGGGCTATGGAGCTGTGGGGTCAGTGAAGGATGCTCTTATATTCATTCTCTTCTCAATTGTACTTTTTGTTCTGGCTTTCATTGTCATCGAAAGAAACTATCTTTCTTTGAGTATTACAAGTGAAAGAAGAGGTAAGAAGGAGTATTCGGAGAAGAAAATCCGCTCTTCTTCTCTTCTATCGGCTCTTATAAAGAAGGAGGGGAGGAAGTTCATCTCGTCGACAGTCTATGCCCTAAATACAGGTATGGGGATTATCCTGATGGTCGGCGGGGCCGTGGCTCTATTTATATGGCGAAAAAACGTGCTGGATGTGATAACACTTCTCAAAGAAAACGGCTGGGGCATATATGTGCCCCTCCTGGAGGCCGTTGCGATTTCCCTTCTTATCTCTATGAATGGCATAAGCGCGCCTTCCATATCGCTCGAAGGGAAGAACCTCTGGGTGCTAAAGTCGCTTCCAATTGAGTCGTTTACAATTCTTGAAGCAAAGATACTCTTCTCTTTTATCCTGAATTTCGCATCGTCTCTTATCCTCATCGTCACTGCAGTGCTCGTGGGAGTAATAGATAGAGAATACTTCTTTTTGATGATAGTCTTCTCTTTACTCTCATGTCTTTTTCAGAGCGAAGTGGGTGTGATATTCAATCTCTTACACCCATCTCTCAACTGGACGAATGAGGCAAGGTGTGTAAAGAACGGACTCTCTACATACCTCTCCCTTCTATCAGGATGGGGACTTAGTGCAGTCTTCGGGTTTATGTACTTCAAAGTTCTTTACTCTGTCATGAGCTTTACTCTCTACATGATGCTCTTCATCATTCTCTTACTTGCTTTGGTAATAGGTGGTTGGTTGTGGCTCAAAAAGAAGGTTGTGAAGATATTCGAGAACCTTGGATAATCTCAACTCTCCTTTGGCGTGAGGGTGTCTTTTATCATGAGTGATGTTCCGAGAGCCATTATCAGAAAAGCGATGATGTATCTCTGAGTCAAACTTTCCTTGAGAATAACAGCCGAAAGAATTGAGCCTAGAAATGGGTTAATGGCATAGAAGGCACTTGTTCTCGCGGCTCCCATCATGCTCTGTGCTCTTATGTATAGAAAGATACTGACGCCGTAGGCTAGACTTCCAAGAAGCATTGTAAGAAGAGCATACTTTATTTCGGGTACCTGCTCTTTCGAAAGAAGCGCAATGATAATAGCTATGCTTCCCGAGAATATTCCCTTGATGAATACAATCGTTGATGTTCTTTTCTCAGAAAGCATACGTGTACAGTTGTTTTCCATCCCCCACGATATTGTAGCGAGTAAAACTAAGAGGAGCCCGGGAGAGAGACGGCTCTCTCCACTTTGTGTGAACGAGAGAATTATCGTTGACGCTGTTATGAGAAGAATAGAGAGCCAGCATCTGGACGATATCTTTTCTTTGAACACTACAGTGGCAATTAGCGATGTCGATACTATCTCGAAGTTGTTGACGAGTGTCGCGAGCGATGCTGACGAAGAGGATAGTCCCTTCATGAGAAGAATGGGTGCAACGATGTCGAGAAGAACCATCAATACGATGTAGGGAAGATCCTTCTTTTCAAGTTTTGAAATCCTTGTGTCTCTTTTCCTCTTCTCGAAAGGCATAAAGGCGGCAGCTGCAATTCCCGCACCCAGGTACAAAAGCCCTGCAGTCATGCATTCCCCTACATGCTCGATGAGGATTTTGGAGAGAGGAATATTTATCGAGTAAAAGAGAGCCGCGGCAAGAGCTAGGAAAACCGCTTTCCATTCTTTTTTCACCATAGCGGAATAAGTATAGTACAGAAAACGCGAGAGGGGAGAATTACTTGTTGCTTTTAGCCCTAAAAACTATAATCGGGCCATGGCTAACGGTGAAGAAGATTTAAAAGAAAAGAATAAAGGAAGAGAGGCGTGTATCTACGGACACAGGTATTCTAAGTGGTCATCATCCTGCGGCGAAGAAGACGCCGAAATGCTCTTAGAGAAGGCGGGAGGAAGAACCTCGGCGAAGAAGAAGGGGCGACCGAAGTGGATTGACGAGAGCTGAAATTTCCTTTTTTCTATTGTCCATAATTTTACTTTTCTCTATTATCTAGCGGTAATTTTATTAAAGGGGTGAATATGTGCGGAATTGTTGGTTATACGGGGCGTCGTGAGGCAGCAGAGCTTCTCTTAGAGGGGCTGGGAAAGCTTGAGTACCGAGGATATGACTCAGCGGGACTCGCTGTTCTCGACCCGACTGGAAGGGTTAATATCGTAAAGGCGAAGGGAAGACTCAAGGCCCTCGTCGACAAAACAGACAACGGACGGACGCTTAAAGGGGAATGCGGAATCGGGCACACAAGGTGGGCAACCCACGGAGAGCCGAGCGAGACCAACGCACACCCACACCACTCCGATGACATGAATGTCGTTGCAGTTCATAACGGAATAATCGAGAACTACAAGGAGCTCAAGGAAAAGCTTATCAACAACGGCTATTCCTTCTACTCCGAAACAGATACCGAAGTCATCACGAAGCTCATCGACTACTATTATAAGAAGTACAACATAGGACCTATCGATGCCCTGGCAAAGACGATGGTGAGAGTCAGGGGTAGCTATGCCCTGGCTGTGATGTTCAAAGATTATCCGGGGGAGATATACATAGCCCGTAAGGACAGCCCTCTTATCGTAGGCGTCACCGACGGCGAGAGTTTTCTTGCTTCCGATGTTACTGCGGTTCTGAAGTATACCCGTGATGTCTACTATATCGAGAACCTCGAGATGGGAAGACTCAAAAAGGGAGAAGTTACCTTCTTCGACCTAAACGGTGACGAAGTGAAGAAAGAGCCGACTCACATATCGTGGTCGGAGAGTGAAGCGGAGAAGGGTGGATTTGAGCACTTCATGATCAAGGAAATCTATGAAGAGCCCAGGGCTGTTGAGGACACCCTTTCTTCTTATATAAAAGACGGAGAAATAGACTTTTCATCAAGCGGTATCTCTGATGATGTTCTCAAAAGCGTTAGTGCCGTACGTATAGTTGCATGTGGCTCCTCATATCATGTCGGGATGGTGGGCGAGTATGTTTTTGAGGGGCTCTGCGACCTTAGAACAAGAGTCGAGATGAGTAGCGAATTCCGCTACCGCCATTGTGTTATGGACGAGAATGAACTTGTTGTTCTCATCAGTCAGTCAGGTGAGACTGCAGATACCCTTGCAGCCCTGAGAAAAGCAAAGGAAATGGGAAAAAAGACCCTTGCTATAGTAAATGTCATCGGGTCCACAATAAGCCGTGAAGCAGACTATGTTTTATATACCCATGCCGGCCCCGAGATTGCAGTTGCGACAACAAAGGCATATTCCGTGCAGCTTATTGTCATCTACCTTCTTGCCGTGAAAATGGGACTACTTAGAGGGAGAATAGAGAGCGCAGAGGAATATATCAAAGAATTGCAGAGTCTTCCGAAGAAGATAGAGACTATTCTTAGCGACAAGGAGAAGATACAGTGGTTTGCATCTCGCTGTGTCAACAAAAAAGATGTCTTCTTCCTTGGACGTGGACTTGACTGGGCTATATCGAGTGAAGGGTCTCTCAAGCTCAAGGAAGTTTCATATATACACAGCGAAGCCTATGCATCAGGCGAGCTCAAGCACGGAACGATTTCCCTTGTCGAAGAGGGAACACTTGTAATCGGGGTTCTTACTCAGCCTTATCTCTTTGAAAAGACGATGTCGAATATGGTGGAGTGCAGAAGTAGGGGCGCATACTTAATGTGTGTAACGAGTGCGGGTAATTATCAGGTTGAGGAGAATACAGATTTCACCCTCTATATTCCACGAACTAGCGTTTACTTCACACCCTCCCTTGCAGTCATTCCCCTCCAGCTTCTTTCCTACTACATCAGCGTCCAGAAGGGCCTTGATGTAGATAAGCCGAGAAACCTCGCGAAGAGCGTCACGGTTGAGTAGGAGAGTATAAATGGCCCGTTGTGTACTGGTCCTCGGCGGAGTAATCAACGACGTAGAGAGCTTGAAGAAAGAGCTGAGAGATGATGACTATTTCATCTATTGCGACAAAGGTCTTATCAACAGTACTTTACTCGGCCGGAAACCTGATCTAGCTGTGGGGGACTTCGACTCCGTTCCTGTCCCTGACGGGGTTGAAAGTGTTGTATTTCCTCCTGAAAAGGACGACACGGATGCTCTATGCGGTATAAAGGAAGGAATAAAGCGGGGCTACAAAGATTTTCTGATTATAGGAGCACTGGGGAAAAGAATAGACCATACACTCTCGAACATATATCTACTCGACTATCTCTATTCCCATAACCTTGAAGGTGTAATAGCCGACGGCAACTCTTTCCTCAAGATTGTGTCAGATAATGGCGCTGTAGTCAAAAAAGGATGCAGATACTTTTCTCTCCTCGCCCTCTTCGGAAAAGCTGAAGGCATAGAAATAAAGGGCGCGAAGTATAATCTCGCGGACGGCACAATTGATAGCGACTACCAGTACGGAGTAAGCAATGAAGTCGAGGCGGACGAAGCTTTTATAAGAGTGGGGAAGGGAAGACTCCTTTTGTGTGTAATATTGACGGAAGATTAGGATTAATCCAAATAGATAAGAGACAAACTCTCATACTCTTGTCTCTCTAAAAACATTGATGTAAATTTCACTTTACAATTGTTGATTTATTTTCATGGAGTGGAAATGAAGAAAAAAACTGAAGAGACTAAACTTATTATAAAGAGCAGGGCAGAGGAGAAGAGCGAAGAGCTACTTGAGACTGTCCATTCGACTGTAAAGGAGATGGAGAAGGGCTTTTTCCCTTCTCTTCTTGAGGGTAAGAAGGACCAGGACATCGCACCGGCAGTCGATGCAACACGGGAGAGCTTCAGGCGGACGAAGAGGAATATCGTAAAGAGCTATGAAGCTATGTTCGAAGTCTCGGATGAGCTTTCGGGAAGGTGGCATGATATAAAGCTCCACACAAACTTCGG
>CAVJEL010000077.1:0-2686 GCA_963648635.1 Ruminococcus intestinalis | reverse complement strand
GGTGGATTCATAGTAGGGTCGATTCTTGAATATATATGTTCATGGGGCCAGGAAGTGACTCTTGGCGTCAGGGCCTGGGACTACAGCCACCTTCCGTTCAATATCAACGGCCGTATATGCCTCTACTATTCCCTGATGTGGGGGGTATTGGGAGTTTTATGGATAAAAAGACTTTATCCATTGTTGTCAGTAATCATTCTCAAGATACCCAATAAAATCGGAAAGGTTCTTACATGGGTGCTCTTAGCATTCTTCGTCTTCAACATAATCGCATCCGGCTTTGTCATGGCAAGGTGGACGCTACGTAGTGAGGGTAAGCCTGCAGAGAATGCAATTAATAGGTATATCGACGAACACTACCCTGATGAAAGGATGCAGAAGATTTTCCCCAACTGGGTATTCAAAGAAGATTGAGCGCTTTTCAATAATCCCCGCCTTTGAATGAGTGTCGGGGACTATCTTTCTTTTGCAACAAACTGCAACAAATTTTGTTTACAAACAGATTATTAGGGCTTACACTTACCATAACTAAAAAACAAATGATAATAACGGAGGTTCCTTTATGGATTACGATGTAATTAAACAGAAGGCTGAAGCTTACGGCCCGGCAATGACAAAGTTCCTCAGAGATATGATTGCAATTCCTTCTGAGAGCTGTGAAGAGAAAGGTGTTGTTTACCGCATTAAAGAAGAGATGGAGAAGCTCGGATACGATAAGGTTGAAATCGATAAGCTTGGTAACGTCATCGGATGGATGGGTGATGGAGACAAGATCATCGCAATCGACAGCCACATCGACACTGTAGGTATCGGAAACATCAAGAACTGGACAGATGACCCGTATAAGGGCTGGGAGAACGAGACTCAGATTTACGGACGCGGAGGATCAGACCAGGAAGGTGGTATGGCATCTGCTACATACGGCACAAAGATCATGAAGGAACTGGGACTTATCCCCGAGGGATACAAGATCATGGTCGTTGGCTCTGTCCAGGAAGAAGACTGTGACGGTATGTGCTGGCAGAGTATCGTAAACGAGTATTTCGATGGACCGGAAGATGCAGCAAAGAAGATTGCATTCGTTATCTCCACAGAGCCGACAGACGGAGGTATTTACCGTGGACACCGTGGAAGAATGGAAATCAGAGTCGATATGCGCGGTATATCATGCCACGGTTCAGCTCCTGAGAGAGGCGACAACGCTATCCACAAGATGGCTGAAGTCATTCTGAACGTCAGAGATCTCAACGAGAACAAGAAAGACGACCCGAACATTGCAGGACTTGAGAAGATGCTCGACCCGAAGTGGAACCCCGAGCACTATGAAGATGCACGCTTCCTCGGTCGCGGTACATGTACAACAAGCCAGATTTTCTATACATCGCCTTCACGCTGTGCAGTTGCAGACAGCTGCTCGATTTCAATCGACAGAAGAATGACAGCAGGTGAGACTTATAAATCATGCCTCAAGGAAATCGAAGATCTTCCTGCTTGTAAGAAGTATGCAAAGGATGTCAAGGTCAGTATGTATATGTATGACCGCCCGGCATGGACAGGACACGTCTATGAAACAGAGTGCTTCTTCCCGACATGGATCAACAAGGAGACAGCACCTCACGTAAAGGCACTCGTCGAGGCACACAAGGCGCTCTGGGGCGACGAGAGAATCTGGGCTGACGACAAGGCTAAGGCAACAAGAGTTAACAGGCCACTCTGTGACAAGTGGACATTCTCCACTAACGGCGTATCCATCCAGGGAAGATACGGTATACCTTGTGTAGGATTCGGCCCCGGCGCGGAAAGCCAGGCTCACGCTCCTAACGAAATTACATGGAAGCATGACCTTGTTGTATGTGCTGCTCTCTATGCAGCTGTTCCTATGCTCTATAAGCCTGAAGAAGGTGACGGCAATGCTACATCCTTCCGCCAGGAACTTACAGGAAACAAGATTAAATAAGTAAAAGATAAAAGAATACTGAGAGGGAAGGCGTCTGCTTTCCCTCTTCTTATGAGGTAGTAATGAATCCACTTGATTTATTTAAAATGCAGAAGGCCTGGGGCGATTTCTCCTCCCGCCACGTGCAGTTTACTCAATTTATAAATTATATCTGTTCCCATCCGATTGAAGAGGGCGATGTAATATCGTGTGCAATAGATAAGACCAACAACGGTGGTAAGATATCATCAAATTTAAAGGTGACAAAAGAAGACCTTGAGTTGATAAAGCTAGTACAGTCAATGGGAAAAAAGAGCTGAGAATTGGATTCAACAGGGATACATTCTCTGTCTTATTACCTTCGTTTCTCCTCGATAGCGTAGGAGTGACGGTAAAAACTCCTACTAAAATGTTGAAAAACTGTCTCTTTCGGCTTGATTGAAGTAAGTGGCCTGGTCAATACTGAAGATATAAGGCCGTGAATAAGAAAGAGATAGATAGCCTCATTGTGGAATTTGGGGATGATGAGAGACTTGAAACAGCCCAAAGAGGTTTCTTCGTCGTAACCGTTGACCGCAGCGGTGTATACTGCCCGAACGGGGAAAAGCTATATAAGAAGAGCACAAAGAAGGACGGGCGGGTGCGCTATTGCTCGAAGGGGGCGTGTCCGAAGTGCCCCTCTCCATGTTTTCTAAGAAGTGACAGGAAGACCTTCAAGGAGATAGATTTCTCTCCTCTTGTCTCCATAAA
>CAVJEL010000076.1:0-8668 GCA_963648635.1 Ruminococcus intestinalis | reverse complement strand
AGGATAATATGTTCCGCTTCTGGTATAAGTTCATATTCAACAACAGGGCCCTCATAACAAGAGGAGGCGATAGTCTAGTCTGCAAAATCATCGAGAACGATCTCTCGTCCTACATGGGGCCCGTATTTGAAGAAATTTGTAAGCAATATCTATGGAAACTTCTCCTCTCCGGCAGAAGTCCCGTCTTCTTCAAGGACCTCGGGAGATGGTGGGGAACAAATGCCAGGACACATAAAGCCGAGGAAGTAGATATCTTAGGTCGAAACGGAGACTCACTTCTTATAGCTGAATGCAAATGGGACAACCAGAAAACGGAAAGAAATGTACTGGAAACCCTTATAGAAAGAGGAAGTATGTTCCCTCAAAAGGATAAACACTTCTTCCTCTTTTCAAAGACTGGGTTTACAGAAGGATGCGTAGACTCGGCCGAAAAATACGGCAGCGTGAATCTCGTCAAATTTGATGATTTCTTCTAACCTACTCCTTCGATTCCTCTTTCCTGAGAGTATTGAATATAGTGTCGACGTAGATTTTGTGCGCGATGGCGGCAATGAGCTTCTCAAGTAGTTCCTTCTCGACGCTCTCGTCATTACTTTTCTCTTTTTCCTCCCTTTTCTCGAGCCCGAATACCGATAACAGTATTTGGGAGAACTCGTTCTTGAAGAAGGTGTATGAGTCTTCCACACTGTGTCCGTTCTCCTTCTGCAAAGTAAGAAGGATTTGTATATCATCAAGGGTCGACACACTCTTACAGAGCGCAATGAATAACAAATAGCAGATTAAGTCCCGCGAGTACTGTTTCCTGATAGGATTGGGAATAAGCTTCTTCTTTACGTAGTTACTGATCATGCTCTCCGTAATCTGAAAGCCGCAGAAGGGCTCGAGGTATCTATTGATGTATGTAGATACCTGATTCAGGTACAACCCCACATCAGGTACTTCCGAATAGGAAGGAAGCGAATAGGAAAGGATTTTTTCCTTTGTTGTTTTATCAAGCTCAAGAATCATGGTTTTATTCAATCCTTTAATAAGTTTTTAAAAAACTCTTGACAGGTTAAACTAATACTGTTTAACTATTGATAAGTTTTTAAAAAACCGTTTATAAGTTTGTTATACTCGCATAAACAGTATTTGACAAGGAGGAAATTATGGTTATCAACATTATGCTTCCCAAAGTTGAAGAAAAGAGGGCGTTTGAAGTCAAAGATAAGCTCAGTGCACTTTCACACCTCATCGGATTTATCTTTTCGATAGTCCTTACGCCGGTACTTCTTATCAAGGGCTCGCTTGACGGCAAAAGCCTCGTAGAGCTTATATCCTATGCCATCTTTACCTTCTCGATGGTCATACTCTATGCCGCCTCCACCTGCTACCACAGCTTCACGCTCGAAAGTGAGAAGAAAAACATAAGGCTTAAGAAATTCGACCACATGATGATTCCCGTCCTCATTGCCGGAACATATACTCCGCTTTGTGTAACAACACTGCAGAGTGACGGAGGAATTGTTCTCCTTTCAATCATCTGGGCCCTTGCTTTCCTTTCCATTCTCTTCAAGGCCTTCTGGGTTACATGCCCCAAATACATCTCATCCATCATCTACATAGCAATGGGATGGGCAGTATCTCCATACCTCTCGAGGCTATATTCTTTATTAACTCCTGACGGCTTCAGATTCCTTCTCCTCGGCGGAATCACATACACGATAGGTGGTGTAATCTACGCTTCTTCCCTGCCGTTTCTCGAGAAGAACAAAAACTTCAGGAGTCATGAGCTCTTTCATATCTTCATTCTCTTCGGGACGCTCTTCCACTATTTGATGATTTATTTCTACGTTGCTTAATCTGAGCCGGGTAACCGGCTCTTATTTTATGATTAACTTTGGGTCAAGTCCGAGTTTTTGAATATCCCTCTTTATTTCTTCAAGCCACATAGCGTAAGAGACCCTTTCCATCTCCTCAAGGCCGCATTTTCTGTAGGATGTATCGTATACGCGCCTAATATCGCCGTTCTTGATTTCACTCCGCCTTGTACACATCAAATCACATATAAGCTCGTTCCTCTTTGTCCCTTCCTTTCTTTTTTCCATTTGTATGGAACAAACGGCAAAAGTACTACACCCTCCTTTCATAAGTGTGATTGAGTCAGGACGCCCTGAGCTTTCAGTTGAATCGAAGACCATGACAAGCGGAAATACATTCATTCTTCTTGCCACCTCCCTGTTAAGCATATGACTTATAAGATGGTCTTTGACTTCTTCTGTCGAGTCATCAATCGGAGTGAGTATTATCATGCACCTCCCGACAGGAGAGAGAGCGTCGAGTACGATGTACGGATGATAGAAACCGAATATCTTTTCGTCCACGCTCATCTCTTCAATTCCCTTTACGATATAACTACCATCAAGAAGGGTGTTTACGATATCCTGGGTGATTCTCCTCTCCGACGAGAAGAAGGTGTTGAACATTTCAACAGATACACTTCTGTATCCTGCTTTATTTGTATTTTCCATTTTGACTCCTACCTATTTAAGGCGTTTTACCGCCGTTTTTGTCAAAGAAAGAAGTTAGGGGATAATTATTTCGGCTTAACACGCGGAATGTGAAAAACAATATAAAGAGTAAAATAAGCCTACATTAACAAAACGTTTTGCATTGAATATCAGTTTATAAATATTAGTTGTATTTTTACTATAATTTATTAACTAATAACAAGTTAATTTATACTAAACTCAACTTATTGATTTATACTTGATTTTTATCTAAACAAATTGTTTGACAGTATTTTGCACTTGGCTCTATACTTATTGAAATTCAATAGGAGGCGCATATGATTGCCCGGAAAGTAGAAAAGATCACAAAGACTGATAATGGTTATATCGAAATAATTACTGATAAAGGAGAAGCAAGGCTCTGGGTTTTGACGGACGACGTAATAAGACTTCGTTTTTCTTTCGACAAAAAATTCGAGGAGGCGTCATATGCCCTTGTCACAACGGCATGGGAGGACAGCTTCGACACTCTTTTCAAGGGTGAAAGAAAGCGCATCAAGAGCCTCTCGCTTCCGATTGAGGAGGATGAGAATGAGGCTGTTATCAAAACAGAAAGCATGACACTTGTAATCAACAAGGACCCCTTCTACATCACCCTCAAGGACAAGAGGGGCAATATCTTCTATGAAGATTTACCCGAGCGCTCATATGAAATAGACTTCCTCGGGCGCATATCACACTACAGCAAAATAGACGGCGAGAGGGACCACTTCTACGGCTTCGGTGAAAAGAACGGCGGGCTCGACAAAAAAGGTAAAAGAATGAGGATGATGCCCCGCGATGCCATTGCAACAGACCCCGAGAACGGCGATCCGATGTATAAGCATATACCTTTCTATATAAGGACAAATGACGAGACACTCCACTCTCTCGGTATCTTCTACAACAATTCCTATGACTGTGTTTTCGACATGGGAAATGAAAGAAGCGGCTACTGGGACCGCTACTGTTATTATCAGGCTGACGGCGGGGACTTGGACATATTCTTCATCAACGGCCCAGATGTAAAGGATGTAGTCGAGCGCTATACATGGCTCACAGGGCGCACCATAATGCCTACAAAGCAGTCACTGGGGTTCATCGACTCAACAATGTACTACTGTGAACTACCTGAGAATTGCGATAAGGAAATACTCAAGGTAATGGATAAGTTCGAGAAGGAGAGACTCCCAATCGACGGCTTCTGGCTTGCTAGTGGTTACACTTCCGGCGAAGATGACGGCTTGAGATATTTCTTCCATTGGAATAAGAAGCGCTTCCCCGACCCCGATAAATTCATCAAAGAGATGGAGAGAAGAGGAATCCAGGTAATTCCAAACACAAAACCGGGAATACTACCCGGACACCCAATGCTCGAACGCTTTAAGAAAGCGGATGTATTTATAAAGGACGCTGACGGCAAAGAGGATTACATTGGTAAATGGTGGGGAGGACGTGGTCGCTTTGTTGACTTTACCTCCGAAAAAGGAAGAGGGCTTTGGAAGGAACTCCAGAAGGAAAGCCTACTTTCGAAAGGTGTACATACCATATGGAACGATAACTGTGAGTACGACGGAGTCGAGGACAGGAATGCCAGGTGCGAGAAGGAAGGGAGAGGCGGAACGATGGCCGAGCTCAAGGTCATACAGTCCAATATGATGGCACTTATGGCAACAGAGGTACTAAGAGAAGTATATCCTGGAAAGAGACCGTATGTGACAAACCGCGCAGGTTACGCGGGAATACAGCGCTATGCACAGGTCTGGGGAGGCGACAATGTCACGGCATGGGCAACCCTCAAGTATAACACAGCACTAATTATCGGAATGGGACTGAGTGGAGTTGCCAACACCGGTTGTGATATCGGGGGATTTGCAGGTCCTGCGCCGGAGGGAGAACTCCTTTTAAGGTGGTTCCAGAACGGCATATTCCAGCCCCGCTTCTGCCTTAACTCTGCTAACAGCGACAACACCGTCACCCAGCCTTGGTCTTACCCCGAGTATATGGATATGGTTAGAGATGCGTTCAGAATAAGATACTCCCTCTTTATCTACCTCTACTCTCTTATGTATGAGGCACATGAAAAAGGTACCCCGGCATGGAGAGCGCTCTTCATGGAGTTCCCCTTAGATAAAAAGTGTTACAGTGACAATAGCCTCACATTCCTCTTCGGCCCGTCCATCCTTGTTGGAAATGTACTTGAGAAGGGAGCAACAACTAGAACGCTTTATCTCCCCGAAGGCACTAAGTGGTATGACATGAACGACAACTGGAAGGAATACGAAGGCGGAAGAACAATTACTGTCCCAGTAACCCTCTCTTCAATTCCGATGTTCCAGAGGGGAGGATCCATCATCGTGTCCTCGGATAACGTAAAAAAGTCTACAAGAGATAAGGCTGAAACCATTACAGTCACAGTTACTCCTGATAGCGACTCAAGCTTTACGCTATACGACGATGACGGCGTAAGTGAGAACGGTGAATATGTTAAAACAACAATCTCTGTCAAGAGCGGAAGTCGCACTGAGATTACCCTCTCGAGCGAAGGGGATTATCCGATAAGCTGGAATAGAATATACCTCAACGTACTCAATAAGGAAAAAGGAGCGTTCTATGTAACAGTCGACGGCGAAAGACTTACGCAATACCTTGCACATGACGATTGGGAGGAAGCCGGAAGCGGCTGGGTATATGACCTCTCCGACCGCTTTGTCAGAGTCAAATTCGACAGGAACAACAGAAAAGAAATCAAAGTTGTTGTGAGCTTCGAGAAGTTTGACCTCATCGCCATGAACGGTAATTCGGAAAAGAAAGACGATTGAATGGAAAGATATCTTCATGTTAGGATAGCCCTATGAGAAATGTCACCATCATCGATGTAGCTACTAAGGCGGGAGTATCTCCCGCTACCGTTACCCATGCGCTCAACGGCAAAAGGCCTGTCAACGAAGCTACAAAAAAGAGGATATTCCAAGTTATAAAAGAACTTGGGTATACTCCGAACTTCAATGCAAGCCGACTCAGAAGTGGTAAGAGCGGGATTATCGGGTGCTACGCGAGTGATATCACAGAGGGCTTTGTAACCCTCTTTGTAAGGGGTGCTGAATACGCCCTCTCAGGTTCTGGCAGCTCACTGTTATTTGCGAGCGGTGTCGAACTCGGAGGCAACATCTCAAAGGCGCTCAAGATTTTCCGTTCATACAATGTAGACGGCATTCTTCTCTGTTCTCACCTCACGATGAATTCCAACGACATCGACGAACTTTCCACCTCCTCCATTCCGATTGTTTCGATAAATAGTGAAATTGAAGGAATTCCATCAATCGTCCCCGATAACTATGCGGGGGGAATGCAAGCTGCTGAGCATCTCATTGCCTCCGGCTCTTCACACCCGGCAGTTATAAAAGGGCCGGAAAAGCGCGAGATGATAACGCTAAGAAGCAAAGGCTTTCTCGATAGATTGAAGGAGCTCAACATAATACTAGACGACTCAGCTATAAAGGAAGGCGACTACTCGTTTAAAAGTGGCTACGAGAAGACTCTCGAGATACTCACCACAAACAGTGAAGTTGACGGAATTTTCTGCTCTAACGACTATATGGCGGCCGGGGCAATTACGGCAGCAGAGAAGATGGGGAGAAAAGTACCAGACTCTCTTCTTGTCCTCGGCTTTGATAACCGCGAATTCTCTTCCTTCTGGCCCACTCCGATATCTACATTCCAGCCACCTCTCGAGCAGATGGGACAATTGGGGATGCAGATGCTCCTGACGCTGATACAGAATCCGGAGAGAGGTGTCGAGAATACCATAACAAAGATGCCGTCATCATTGATTATCAGAAAAAGTACATCTCGAACAATGCAATAAATTCCCGAAGTGCATACTATTGGTGTTGATAAAAGCTAAATATGTGATTAAATGTATATAGTTCAGTGCTTGAACAAACTGGAGGCTATATGCAATTCGGACACTTTGACGACGAAAACAAAGAATATGTAATAACAACACCCTATACTCCCCTTCCCTGGATAAACTACCTTGGAGAGGAAGATTTCTTCGCCCTTATTTCCAACACAGGCGGAGGATATGATTTCTACCGTGACGCCAAGATGCGCCGTATTACGCGCTTCAGATACAACAACGTCCCGGAAGATAATACAGGACGCTTGTTCTATATTGTCGACAGCGGAGTTAAGTGGTCGCCGTGTTTTCTCCCTCTCAAGACAAAACTCGACGCCTTCGAGTGCCGCCACGGCCTGGGATACACAACCTTCAAGAGTGAAAAGAATAATCTCAAAGCAGATTTAACATTCTTCGTCCCTCTCAAGGAAAAGTGCGAAATCATGGCCCTCACTCTCAAAAACGAAAGCCGGGATATAAAGAATATAAGGACTGTCGGCGCCGTCGAATTCTGCCTCTGGAATGCACTTGATGATATGACAAACTTCCAGCGTAACTACTCGACGGGAGAGGTAGAAATCCTCAACAACACCATCTACCATAAAACGGAGTACAGGGAAAGAAGAAACCATTTTGCATTCTTCTCAGTCAATGATGAGATATCATCATACGACTCCGATAGGCTCTCGTTTCTCGGAAGGTTCAACAACTATGACACTCCCGTTGCCCTTGAAAACGAACACCTCTCGAACAGCGTTGCGTCGGGATGGTCGCCAATTGCTGCACTTGAAAACACAATTACACTTAATCCGGGAGAAGAGAAAACTCTTATCTACATCCTCGGGTACGTCGAGAACAAAGATGAGGAGAAGTGGGAGAAAAAAGGCGTCATAAACAAAACAAAAGCACTCGAAATGGAGAAGAAGTTCTCATCTAAGGAGAGTATTGATAAAGCCTTGTCTGAGCTCAAACTCTACTGGGACGGACTCTTATCAAAATTCAACGTAAATACTGGGCTCGATAAGTTCGACAGGATGGTCAATATATGGAATCAATACCAGTGCATGGTCACATTCAACATGTCACGTTCCGCTTCCTATTACGAGAGCGGCATCGGAAGAGGTATGGGCTTCAGGGACTCCTGTCAGGATTTACTGGGCTTCATGCATATAATTCCCGAAAAGGCACGACAGAGGATTATAGATATTGCATCAATACAGTTCGAAGACGGATCAACATATCACCAATATCAGCCACTCGATAAGAAAGGTAACAGCGATATAGGAGGCGGCTTCAATGACGACCCGCTCTGGCTTGTGGCCTCGGTATACTCATACCTATCAGAAACAGGCGATTGGTCGATACTTGATGAAATGGTGCCGTTCAATAATGACGAGAGCCTCTCGAAGCCATTACTTGAGCATCTCAGAAGAAGCGTAATGTATACAGTCAACCACAAAGGCCCCCACTCTCTTCCACTTATAGGAAGAGCCGACTGGAATGACTGCTTGAATCTCAATTGCTTCTCCTCCACCCCCGGGGAAAGTTTCCAGACTTGTTCGAACTTCGAATCGGGAAAGGCTGAGTCGGTATTTATTGCAGGGCTTTTTGTCAAATACGCTTCCCAGTATGAGGAGATATTAAGATACCTCAAAAAGGACGGAGAAGCTGATGAAATCAGAGAAGAGATAAACAAGATGGTTGAAGCTGTCGAGACATCAGGCTGGGACGGCGAATGGTTTATCAGGGCCTATGATGCTTTCTCGAAGAAGGTCGGAAGCAAGGAATGCGAGGACGGTAAGATTTATATCGAGCCGCAGGGAATGTGCGTGATGGCAGGAATCGGACTCGACAACGGTATGGCGGAGAAGGCATTGAAGAGTACAGAAGAACTCCTCGACAGTCCGGAAGGAATTATCCTCCTGCAGCCTGCATATAAGGAATACCACCTGAATCTCGGAGAAGTATCATCATACCCGCCGGGATACAAGGAAAACGCCGGAATCTTCTGTCACAACAACCCATGGGTAAGCTCGGCAGAAACACTCCTCGGACACGGAGACAGGGCATTCGATATCTACCGTAAGCTCTCCCCCGCCTTCAATGAAGACAGGAGCGAGATAAGAAAAACTGAGCCCTACGTATATTGTCAGATGGTTGCCGGACGTGATGCACCCAATACCGGAGAGGGAAAGAACAGCTGGCTCACAGGATGCGCTGCCTGGACATTTGTCAACGC
>CAVJEL010000075.1:0-8805 GCA_963648635.1 Ruminococcus intestinalis | reverse complement strand
GGCCAGTCACTTTTACTACACGCCATGAGAGACGGCAGTCACTACGACGAGAATAAAAAATTTCTTTTCGACACAATGAGCGAAAGATACGTTACAATGAAAGAGGCAGTAGAGAGACACAGTTCTAGCCGGGCACTCAAGGCGTATCCGTTCAACTCGGGCTACTTCATGGCTTTCGACACAAACGGAATGGATGCTGAGAAGATTAGGCTCCACCTTCTGGATAAGTATGAGATAGGGGCCATCAACATTATGGGAAGGACTCTCCGCCTCGCTTACTGCTCTGTGGAAAAGGAGAAGATCAGCGACCTGGTCGACATGGTCTATAAAGGAGCCGAGGAGTTGTGGAATTAGATACAAAGCTGTATTTGATAGGTGATGACGGAGAAAAGTTCATGGGCATAGGAGTCCTGTGGCTCCTTGAAAACATTGCGACAGAACAGTCCCTCAGAAAGGCCAGCGGGAAGATGAATCTTTCCTACTCCAAGGCATACAACATGCTTTCGAATCTTGAAAAGGAAGTCGGAAGACCATTTGTCGAGAGAAAGAGGGGCGGGGCTAGAAGAGAAGGCCTTGTTCTTACTCCGTTTGCCCATTCATATATGGCGCTGTACAAAGAATTCCAGGATAAGGCCAAAAAGGCTGCCTACGGGGAATTTGAAATATACAAGGAAAAGCTAGCACTATTGTTAGGGGAGGTTAGTGATGACAGAACATGATTTCAAAATTGAGACAATAGGAACGGCAAAAATCCCGTCTCCTATCCAGATGTCGGTACATCCGGGAGATGGAATGGCTGACTATGTCGAGGACACGGACAAAATCTTTTTAGATATCGACCACAGTCCGGATAAGGGAGAGGGAGAAGTCGATCTCTTGGAGCTCGCAGGCCCGAGAAAGACAATCTACTTCAACCCAAAGCGCGTTCATGCCGCTATCTGTACATGCGGTGGTATATGCCCCGGGCTCAATAACGTCATAAGAAGTGTCGTTCGTTGCTTCTGGTATCGCTACGGCGTTAGAAGAATCAGCGGTATTCCTTTCGGCTACCTGGGTCTTCTTGCAGATTCCCCATGGCCGATGATTGATCTCAACCCAGATGTAGTTGATGAGATACAGGAAAAAGGCGGTACGATTCTCGGCTCAGCTCGCGGTGGCGGCAAGGAAGTCGAGCAGATTGTAGATACCTTAGAGCGCGAGAACATAAATATCCTCATAACAATCGGAGGGGATGGCACTCTCAAGGGGGCTTCAGCAATTGCCGAGGAGATAAGTAAGCGTGACTTGAAGATTGCAGTAGTAGGAGTTCCGAAGACAATCGACAACGACCTTTCGTTTATCGACACATCATTCGGTTTTGACACAGCAGTCGCAAGTGCAGTTCCGGCTGTAAGAGGCGCACATGTAGAAGCAAAGAGTGCATATAATGGAATAGGACTTGTAAAGGTCATGGGACGTGAGAGCGGCTTCATTGCAGCACATACATCACTAGCTCAGAGCGACGTCAACTTCTGTCTCATTCCTGAGAACCCGTTTGACCTTGACGGCAAGAATGGATTATTGGCACACCTCAAGAAGAGAATGATTGACCGCGGCCACGCTGTCATTCTTGTTGCCGAGGGCGCAGGAACAGACCTTATCCCTCCGACTGGCGAGAGAGACGCAGGCGGAAATCTTCTTTATCAAGATATAGGAACATTCCTCAAGGAGAAGATTAAGGAATACTTCAAAGCCGAGGGTATGCCGGTATCTGTAAAATACATCGACCCGTCATATATCATAAGAAGTACACCTGCAAACAGCTATGACTCAATATACTGTGCGCGTCTTGGTGCACACGCCGTCCATGCGGCAATGGCAGGAAAGACGAAGTGCATAGCTTCTTCTGTAAACAATCGCTTCGTTTATATTCCAATCAAGGCTGCAGTTGCAAAGCGCAACCACGTCAACACAGAGGGTGCTCTCTGGAGAGACGTACTTGAAAATACAAGACAGCCCAGCAGCATGAAAAATTAACCGACAGGGGTGAAATGATGAAAAACGAGAGCCAGAGTCTCAGTCTTGATCTCATTGACAAATATTGCCTTAGGAACAACCCGCTTTTCAACGTGGTTCCCATTAAGGCTACATACCACTTCAAGGACCTCGACTCGAATGAGTTGAAGGACCTTGAGGAGTTTGCGAATATCGAGAACGGGACAATCGAGCGCTGGCTTCTTGTGCCCGACTGTATGTCGCTGGGGGTACTGGGCTTCACAATCCAGCGTGCATTTGGCCTCACCCCATTTGCATTCACCCCCTCTTTTCTTCTTCCCCCGGAGGAGCAGAAGGTCCTTTTCCCGACACTTGAGGATGCCCTCCTTGCATCGGGCTCCATCTTCGATAATCCCTTCGACATTGATTATTTCGAGGAATTGCAGATGCTGGCATCTGTCGACAAGGACTTTGTCCCTTCCGTGACTTCAAGTATGCTTTCTCTTCCTACTATTAGTTATGAGAAGGCGAGAAAGAAAGTCAGGGAGGAAGTTAAAGATATAAGGAAGAACGGGCTTGAAATCGACGGGAAGATAGTGCCTTTTGCCGAGCTTGAGGGCTCCCCGTCAATTCTATACGAAAAGACAAAGAATAAGGACTTCGACTGGTGTGATGAGCTCTGTAAATTCATCGAGGTGAAGGATGTCCTCGTCCCCGAGGGCTCACAGCGCCCGCGCTTTAGTAAGCGTTTTACCGGGCAGCGTCTCACCAGCCTCACCGGAAAACGCAGGGGATACCCCTTTGCCCATAAACTATATCTATGCACATTCTTCGAAGATGAGGATTCCTTTGTATTCGAGGTTGAGAGGCCGAAGGACATATCTGAAATATTCAACGACGGTTTTGTCTCCCTCGAGAGTTACCTCGACTCCATTTCCTTTGTCACGCGCGAGATGAGGGCCGATTGCATATGTAAGAAAGGATATGACCTTTTCTGCTTTGACGAAATGTCATATTACCAGTTTATCATGCTCCTCCATTCTCCGATGCGCGATAGCATAATCGGCGAGGCTTCCGAGAGTGGATGGTCCGAGCCGAGCATGGAGCTCAAGAGAATATTCCGTTAAAAAAATATTTTTCTATCTTTTCCTCTCATTTCCTTGTTAAACTTAAAAAGAAAGAGAGGAAAACATGTCAGATTCATTTGATTACAGTGTCGTTGACTCTGCGCTTGAAAAGTGTGGAGAAAAAGAGAGCTCGATAATCGCTGTATTGCAATTAATCCAGGAACATTATCATTACCTGCCGAAAGAGGTTTTTCCATACCTGGCTAAAAGGCTGAAGATGAGCGAGGCGAGGATATTCTCTGTTGCAACTTTCTATGAGAACTTCTCTCTCGAGAAGAAGGGAAAGTATGTCATCAAGTTCTGTGATGGCACGGCATGTCATGTCAGGGGCTCAATTCCAATTCTTGAGCGCGTGAGAAGCGAGCTCGGGGTAAGCGAGAAAAAGAAGACGACTGATGACCAGTTGTTCACAATTGAAACGGTATCGTGTTTGGGGGCATGTGGACTCGCGCCAGTAATGACACTCAACGATGAAGTTCATCCTGCGATGACTCCAGATAAAGCTATGGAGATTATCTATTCTCTTAAGGTCAAGGAGGGAAGTAGATGAATACACTCAAGAACAGAAAAGCGCTGATAAAACTCAGGGACGACCTCAAGAGCGGGTATATAAACCAGACAAGAAAGATAATCGTATGTGGAGGAACGGGTTGTGTTGCAGGCGGTTCCTTGAAGATTTACGACGAGTTTAAATCCATTCTCGAAGAGAACGGCCTCTACGTTGCACTTACTCTTGAGAAGGAGCCACACGACAACGAAGTAGGGCTAAAGAAGAGCGGCTGCCACGGTTTCTGTGAGATGGGACCCCTTGTCAGAATAGAGCCTGAAGGTTATCTATACACAAAGGTAAAGGTTGAGGACTGCAGGGAGATTGTTGAGAAGACAATACTCAAGGGAGAGTGTGTCGAGCGTCTGAGCTACAAAATTAATGGTCAGATATACCGTAAGCAGGAGGAGATCCCCTTCTATCACCAGCAGAGCAGAATTGTACTTGAACACTGTGGAAAGATTGACGCAGACAGCATCTACGAGTACATAGCAATCGGCGGATATGAAGCTTTTGAGAAGGCCCTTTTCGATATGACGGGCGATGAGATAGTAGAGGAGATATCACGCTCGATTTTACGTGGCCGCGGTGGCGGAGGATTCCCGACAGGAAAGAAATGGGAGCAGGTAAAGAAAGCGCAGGGGGAAAAGAAATACGTTGTCTGTAACGGAGACGAAGGAGACCCGGGCGCATTCATGGACCGCTCGATTATGGAGGGCGACCCCCATAGAATGCTTGAAGGCATGATGATAGCGGGTCGTGCAGTCGGAGCCGAAGAGGGATATATCTACGTCAGGGCTGAATACCCGCTGGCGGTTAAAAGACTCGAGAGGGCAATAAACGAAGCGCTTGAAATCGGAATGCTCGGTGAAAATATACTCGGCTCGGGATTCAATTTTGTTATTCACATCGCGAAGGGCGCAGGAGCATTCGTCTGCGGTGAGGGCTCGGCATTGACGGCATCCATTGAAGGAAAGAGAGGATTCCCTCGTGTAAAACCGCCACGTACTACTGAGCACGGACTCTTTAATTCCCCGACAGTACTCAATAACGTTGAGACATTCGCAACGGTTTCCCAGATAATCCAGAAGGGTGCAGATTGGTACCTTACAATAGGTACTCCAACAAGCCCCGGAACAAAGGCGTTTGCACTTACTGGTAATATTACCAACACTGGACTTATTGAAGTTCCGATGGGAACAACGCTCAGGAAGATCATCTTCGATATAGGCGGCGGTATGAGAGGAGGCGCTGAGTTCAAGGCCGTCCAGATAGGAGGCCCCTCGGGCGCGTGCCTTACAAAGGACCACCTGGACCTGCCACTCGACTTCGATAACCTCAAGAAAATCGGAGCGATGATAGGCTCGGGCGGACTTGTTGTTATGGACAGCCATACATGTATGGTGGAAGTTGCGCGCTTCTTCATGCACTTTACGCAGTCGGAGAGCTGCGGTAAGTGTGTTCCATGCCGTGAAGGCACGAAGAGGATGCTTGAAATCCTCGAGCGCATTGTCGACGGCAACGGTAATGATGGAGATATAGAGTTACTCGAAGAGCTCAGCGATACGATATCGAATACGTCACTATGCGGACTGGGTAAGAGTGCCCCCAACCCTGTTGTAAGTACCATACGTAACTTCAGGGATGAATATATAGCCCACGTTCACGACAAGCGTTGTCCGGCGGGGCAGTGCCAGAAACTCAAACGTATTTATATCGACCCGCTTATGTGTAAAGGGTGTTCGGCATGTGCCCGCAAGTGTCCTGTGGGCGCTATAAGCGGAATTACAAAACAGCCCTTCATTCTCGACTTGAAGAAGTGTATAAGGTGCGGAACATGTATAGATACATGTAAGTTCGGTGCAGTAAAGGAGGCTTGAAGATGACTGAATCAGGATATATGTACGTAGACGGTGTTCCGGTAGCCATTAACGGCGAAAAGAATATGCTTCAGGTTATTAGAAAGACAGGCGTCAAGCTTCCGACTTTCTGCTACCACAGCGATCTCTCGATATATGGCGCATGCAGAATGTGCATGGTAGAGGACGAGAAGGGTGCTTTGTATACAGCGTGTTCTACTTCCCCGAAGGCAGGGATGAGTATTAAGACCAACACTCAGAGATTGAGAAAGTATAGAAAGAACATACTTGAGCTCCTACTTGCCAACCACTGCCGTGATTGTACAACGTGCGTCAACAACAAGCAGTGTAAGCTTCAGGACCTTGCTGTCAGATTCAATATTGACGGCGTGAGGTTCCCAAACCGCGCTGAAACCGAGCGTGTCACAAACTCTTCGTCCTCTATCGTCTTCGATTCGGGTAAGTGCATACTCTGCGGCGACTGCGTGAGAACATGCCACGAAGTACAGAATGTGGGTGCGATAGACTTTGCATACCGCGGTAGTAAGATGGTTATTTCAACTGCCTTTGGTAAGCCGTTATCTGAGACTGACTGCGTAGGCTGCGGACAGTGTGCCGTTGCATGCCCCACCGGCGCAATAATGACCCGTAGTGATATTTCCCGTGTGTGGGATGCAATCGAGGACAAGAATACTAAGACTGTCGTCCAGGTTGCGCCTGCTGTCCGTGTTGCACTCGGTAATATGGGAGGAATCAAAGAAGGGGAAGATGTCTCTCCACTTGTATTCTCAGCACTCAGAAAGATGGGATTTGACGAGGTTTATGATACTTCCTTCGGAGCCGACATTACGGTAATCGAAGAGAGCCGGGAACTCTTGGAGCGCCTCAAAGAAGGTAAGAATCTTCCGATTATCACATCATGCTGCCCCGGGTGGATTCAATATTGCGAGAAGAGGCACCCCGAGCTTTTGGATAACCTCTCCACATGTCGCTCCCCTATGCAGATGCTGGCATCAGTCATCAAGGAAGAAAGACGAGAAGAGGGAAAGAAACTCTTCTCTGTCGCCATCATGCCCTGTACTGCAAAGAAGGCGGAAGCAGAGAGGGATGAATTCAAAAATAAGAGCGGGGAACCCAATGTCGACGCAATAATCACGACAGAGGAGCTAACACACATGCTCAAGGAGGCGGGAATCCTCCTGGGAGATATAGACCCCGAGCCTGTGGATCACCCCTATGATTATTCCTCCGGTGCCGGTGTTATCTTCGGCGTTACGGGCGGTGTAACTGAAGCTGTATTGAGAGCAGTAATATCAGATAAATCCCGTTCATCCTTAATGAAGATAGCAGATGTTGGAGAGAGAGGACTTGACGGAATAAAGACCTTTGAACTTACAACAGACGACGGGGTGTCCCTCCGTCTTGGTGTTGCATCGGGCCTTAAGAATGCAGAGAGGCTTATCGAGAGACTCGAAGGCGGCGAGAAGTTCGACGTAATCGAAATCATGGCATGCCCGGGCGGATGTGTCTCAGGTGGCGGCCAACCGTTTGTCCACCTCGATGTCAGAAAGGAAAGAGGAAAGGGCCTTTACGACACCGATAGGATGCTCAGCATAAGACACTCGGAGGAGAACCCAAGTGTGAAGGCACTCTACGATAGGCTCCTCGATAAGAGAGGGCACGAGCTTCTGCACGTCAAATACAAAAAGAAATAAACAAAGCCGGTGCTTTGATAGTGCCGGCATATCTATTTAAACTACCCAAAATAGGACAAGTAATATATGGAGGACAGGCAGATGGCGGAAAAGACAAATGCCAATATAGGATTTGAAAAACAATTGTGGGATGCAGCCTGCGTCCTATGGGGACATATCCCGGCAGCAGAATACAGAAAGGTTATCATAGGCCTGATTTTCCTTCGCTATATTTCAGCCGCGTTTGATAAGCAATATAAGAAGCTGGTAGATGAAGGTGATGGATTCGAGAATGACAGAGATGCATATGAGATGGACAATGTGTTCTTTGTGCCGGAAGAAGCCCGGTGGAATAACATTGCATCCAAGGCACATACGCCGGAAATCGGTACTGCTATCGATAATGCCATGAGAGCTATCGAAGCGGAGAACAAGAAGCTGAAGAACGTGCTCCCGAAGAACTATGCAAGCCCTGATTTAGATAAGCGTGTTCTAGGCGATGTCGTCGATATATTCACAAACAACATCGATATGAGCGATACTGAAGCAAGTGAAGACCTCCTCGGTCGTACATATGAATATTGTATTGCACAGTTTGCAGAAAAGGAAGGTGTAGGTGGCGGTGAATTCTATACGCCCTCGAGTGTGGTAAAGACGCTGGTTTCTATCCTCCGCCCGTTCGACAACTGCCGAGTATACGATTGCTGCTGTGGAAGCGGCGGTATGTTCGTTCAGAGTGAAAAATTCATCGAGGCACACGGACACAAGCGTGGCTCAATTTCTGTATATGGCCAGGAAGCCAATCCTGATACCTGGAAGATGGCAAAGATGAACATGGCTATTCGGGGTATCGACGCTGATTTAGGGCCGTATAATGCAGATACCTTTACTAATGACCTCCATCCGACACTGAAGGCTGATTTTATCCTTGCTAACCCTCCATTCAATTATCATCCGTGGAATCAGGAGAAACTTCTTGATGACAAGCGTTGGAAGTACGGTATCCCTCCTGCAGGCAATGCCAACTATGCCTGGATTCAACATATGATTCATCACCTTGCACCTAATGGAAAAATCGGTCTGGTGCTGGCAAACGGTGCACTATCTACACAGAGTAGTGGGGAAGGAAATATCAGAAAGAACATCATCGAGGATGACCTTATCGAAGGCATCATAGCCATGCCGACTCAGCTTTTCTACAGCGTTACGATTCCGGTTACACTTTGGTTTATAACAAAAGGAAAGAAGCAGTCAGGTAAGACGCTCTTCATTGATGCCCGTAAGATGGGACATATGGTTGATCGTAAGCACCGTGACTTCACAGATGATGATATCCAGAAACTTGCTGACACCTTTGAAGCCTTCCAGAACGGTACACTTGAAGATGTTCAGGGATTCTGCAAGGTAGCAACACTTGAGGATATCGCAAAGCAGGACTACATCCTCACCCCTGGCCGTTATGTCGGTATTGAGGAGCAGGAAGATGATGGGGAGCCATTTGAGGAGAAGATGTCGCGCCTGACATCTGAGCTGTCAGATATGTTTGCCAAGTCCCATGAGCTAGAGGATGAGATTAGAAAGAAACTAGGGGCGATTGGGTATGA
>CAVJEL010000074.1:0-8962 GCA_963648635.1 Ruminococcus intestinalis | reverse complement strand
GTCCATATAGCGTGGCAGTAGGATTAAATCTTCCCCAATAAGTTCTCTCATAAGCTTTGCTGCCAGCCATTTCTTTCTCATCGGCATGTCGTGATTGTCTTCATGAAGTCCGTCCAGCATCTGTATGCCATCTGCTACAGTGTGTTTCGGATAGTTGTGAACTATTTCCTTTATGGCTAGTTCTTCGCTCTCTGTGGCGAACTGTTTGTTGCCAGGTACGGCAAACCTTTCACGGAACTTTTCAGAGAGAGCAGTTATCGCATCTACTTGCCTATCGGCTTTCATGGCAATTCTGTTGACGAGTTCAGATTTCATGAGTACCGTTTGAGTGTAAAGAGTCTTGGTTGATGGCAATTGGAGCCTAAACGCAAGGCTCTTTTCTCTTGTATCATCAACATATCTTAAAAGGCCATTATCTATCCAGTTTTTGAAGATGGATTTATTTTCATTCTCGTAAATAGATGGAAGCAGGTTGATTTCCAGAGCATTACTCTTATTAGGTACCGGAAAAATGCAGACAATGATGCTGTCTCCTTTTAAATCTGAAAAGTCATATAGGGCAACAAGACGGCCTTTCCCTGAGGTAGAATTGAATACTGCCAGAGGATTCCCGAGCTCATTGCATATGCCCTTCACAATTTCTTTGGAAATAGCACGAGATTCATCATCCGGCAGCATGACATTTATGAGCTTATCGACACACATTTCAATAGATAGATTCTCAAGCCCTAATGAAGTAAACACCACAGGTGTGTTATTCGAGAAAATGACTGTTTTGTCCTTAACGCCAATACCTTTCTCTGATATCCCATCAATTTGCTCTTCAAAACTATCAGGAACCTCGGCCTGAAAAAGAGCATCTTCGTAGGTATCCCTGTGGCTTTCCCCACTTACTCTCTCATCATCTTTTGCTTTCTGCCTATCTTCTTCGCCTTGAACAAAGACGTTGACAAGTTCAGATTTCGTGAGTACCTTATTTCCAGATAGGGAAGCATCCGACGGCAAGTCTAGCCTAACGGTTAGCTTCCCTATCTCTTCATTGTCGTAGTATAAAAGTAACCCATCAGAAATCCATCGAACAAAGTCATTTTTGTTATCTCTACCATAGGCACTTGTTATTAGGTTTATTACATGGAAATTCACCTTCTTGTCTGGCTCAAGGCTAATCATAACCATATCGCCTTTGAGATCGTTAATATCGTATAGAGCCACAAGGGAATTTTCGACTGTTGCTGATTTAAAGACTGCAATAGGGTCAGCCAGGCGTCCTGCCACTCTTTTGATGATATTGTTATCAATACCATCCTTGTGGCCATGTTTCTTTGAACGCTCCAAAAAGAAAGCTCTAGCCATCTTGTCTTTATACATTTCGACAGAAAGGTTATTGAACCCGAGTTCGAGAAACACCGCAGGAGTCTCTTTAGAGAAAACGATTGTGCTGTTCGCTTCACCTATATTCTTCTCAGAGATGCTGTCAATCTCTTCATTAATGTTGGGAGGTAAGACTGTCTGAAACAGAATGCTCGGATTTGGAGAAGAGGAGCCGTCGTTATCGTGCGGGGTTCTTATCTTGGGGAAAACAGCCTGATCATCCTTAATAAAACCATTGACATCAAAGTTTTCTTCGATTATTTTGACTATAGACTCCAAATCTAAATAACCCACCTCAGCGAGATTGATTTGCTGTTGGGTTATTAAGGCAAGGAGTTTGTTTTTGTTGACATAAAGACCTTTGTTCTGCAAAAGCCAATTGAGCCATTCTTGATTCTCTTTTGGGAATATATTTCTGATATCTGAAACTTTTATGCCCCTTTCTTCCCGGCCGAAATTGATTCCAACAAGATAGTTTTTACCATCTTTATTCTTGTTGATTATTACATTCTGGGCCATATTCTTTTCCCCATAGGCGAATACCGCGAGAGGACTAGCCAGGTCGTCTACAAGTCCTTTTATGTCAAATGCTGAAAATGAATGCTTCGCCGTCTTTTTCTTAAGCTGACTGAGGGAAAGTTCAATCCCGTCACCAGCCGGAAACCCGGTCCTTTTAAGTATTTCGTCGGGTTTACCTAACTGGAAAACATACCCCTCAACAAGTTCTCCGGCCTCATACTTATCAATATCATCATCAAATCTTATCGAATACTCTTTGTTTTCGTGTCCAGGCAGAGCCAACCCATCCGGCGTGGTGTTCTTTTGCATCTTTTCGATATCCCCATAGTTCCTTTCTTTTGAAGGCTCCCCACGTATGATTTCGGATGTCCTGATTCCTTTTTTCTTCTTCATGACAACCTCATCCATTTATGTGTGGAGCTGTTTGGTAGGATATCCTTTATGCCTTCTTCATCGTACGTTGCTACTCGTTTATTGACTGATTCCCAAAATCCTTCATTGTCTTCTGCTCTCGATTCTGTCTCAATGTTGCTCTTGACAACACCGTCGTTATGTTCGACGATATTAACGAGAACGGAGGTAGTCTGAGAGTTCTGCACACTTCCACGTTCTGCCGTTAATTCGGTTGCGGAATATACTCTCAGAACTTTTTTAATCCTGTTTTCGACTTGGCTCTCATCTGTTGTTCTATTTGAGATTGAGAATAATCTGTTTATCAAATGTATATCTGCTTTCTCTGTCGCTTTCTGTCCACTTCCTTCGGCTTGAACAAATTCGTTGATAAACTGTGACTGTGTGAGTACATTGTTTCCAGGTAAGGAAGCATCCGACGGCAAGTCTAGCCTAGCGGTTGGCTTCCTTATTTTTTTGAATAAACCGTTCGAAACATCGCTGTCATCCGCTTTTAGCGACTTGACAATTTGCCCGTCTACCATGATATTTAAATTGAAGCGTGCCGAAAGGTCCGCTTTAGCACAAGGTACTTCAATTAGAGTCCCAAACATGCCCCTGATGTGTGAGAGTTTGACAATGGTCGGATTTTCCTCCTTGTTTGACGGGGCTGTTTTTATTGAAAGCAAAAGCACTTCCACCTTATTGAGTAAAAGGGGATAGTAAGAAAGAAACATAAACAAAGTTAACTGCAACGGCATATTAGTAAAGCGCTGAAATCCGTGATTTTGTCAAAAACCAAAGAGGGGCGTTAATCACTTCCTAAGCTCTGATGAAAATCTGCTTACGGCGTATAGTCCTTCATGGTTGTTCTACTGTACTATATGGCCATGTCAAAATGGGAAAAGCTATTCACCTACACGCTCTTGAGCCGTGGAAAAGAATTATACGAAAATGGAAATGTAAGAGAATATTCAGATAAAGGCGGACTTGTCACAGCATATGTCGTCGATGCCACCAAAAAATATCAAGTCAGAGCAACAATGATGGGCAACATTGTCACTGGTATAAACTCCAAATGTTCATGCCAGAAGGAATATTGCAAGCATGTTGCGGCATTCCTTTACAAGACGGAGGAAAAGAGGGGCGATCTGCAGATAGAAGAAAAGGAGAAAACAACAGAGAAAGAAAAGAAGAAGGAGCCGTCTCCAGAGAAGAGTTTGATGAAACTTCACATGGACGACGACGGGGAGCCTCACTATATTTCATTTGCTTCCTCTCTCGATATCTACAAGCCCACAGTCGAGACATACCGTAAGGCTAAAAAAGCATTTGACAACGACGGGGTATACGTAAATTCGACAATAATCGAGACAAAGAATGAGGAAAAGGTCCTCGCTTACAGCACCACAGTATCTATAGGAAGCGAACGTGCCGATGTCGAAATAGAGCTAGGGAACAACGGCATAAGAAAAATAACATGCGTTGATGGAAGTTACTCCTGGTACTATCGCAAAGGCCTCATCAAGCCGATATGCGGCCAGAATACTCCGGGTCCAGACGGCCACATCGATCTTTGTGTACATAAAACAGCAGCACTCCTCTCTCTTATATCATACATAGAGAAGAACAGGGACATTACAGACTTTACAGATGAAAAAGCCGTCAAACTCATCACAGATTTCCGTAGGGACAAAAAGCATCTCATAGAAGACGATGAGAATGAAGATATAGATATAGAGCCCATCCTCGATGGTGATACCATCATTCTCAAGGCAAAGACAGACAACGGGAAGTATTACAAGGTCCGCAACATAGCAAAGTTCTACTCCAACTACCTTGATGGTTATTACTCATATGTAAGCGGAGACTACGGTGTTGCTTTCTCGAAGTCGAACCTTACGGAAAGAGCAAAAGCAGTCATGAACCTTATAAAGGCAGCGGGAAGCTTCTGCTTCGCAAACGACATCAACGACTATTACGATAGGACAACGCTGAAAGAGAACCTTCCCTTTACATCCTTCATCGATGACTTCTACTCCATAATGAAGGATACAGGTGTTATCTACAACGGAGTCAACCTCTCTTTCAGAGAGTGTGAGCCCACGCTTGAGATGAGAATCGATGCAAGGACTGAGAGAGATAAGCTTGTCGGAATAAAGGTTGAAGGGAATATCTCTGGCCGTTGGGAAAGCGAGGATTATATCTACTGGACTGACGGCAGGTATTTCAACAGAACAGAGAGGGAAAAGCTCGGAAGTGCAATGTCCCTTGCCTCCACAGCCGACGAGAACGGACATTTCTCGTTTACGATAGGACTAGCTTATATAGAAAACTTCTACCAGCGTCTTCTTCCCGAGCTGAGGCGTTACGGAAAGATTGAGGACAATGCAGAGAGTGTGCTCTCAGGCATGATTACCGAGCCCCCGAAAACGATTTTCTATATAGACAGCGACTCAAAGGCCATAACATGTAAAACCGTCCTTTTATATGAAGGAAAGGAATACCAGGTACATCCAAGAAGTGGATACTACAGAACGCTTGTCGCGAAAGAAAACCCGAAGTTACTCAGCTACGGCGACGACATTGACAGGGACCTAGGAGATATTTTCCCCGTCGATTACTTCTCGGGTGGAGTATGGGGAATAAGAACCAGCGAAACAGAAGAAATATACACATTCCTTACAAAGGGACTCAAGGCCCTTTCACAGCTGGGAGAAGTTAGGATATCGGACAGCGTTAAGAACATGACTGTCAGAAAGATGCCCGAGATTACGGGTTTCTTCGATATCGACGAAAACAACGCGGGTATTCTTGATTTGAAACTGGACCTCCAGGGCTTCACGATTGAAGAACTCATTGAAATTCTACAATCCTACAAGAGCCAGAAGAAATACCACAGGCTCGAGAACGGAGACTTCATATCACTATCGAATGTCAATCTTGACTCCCTTACTTCCCTTTTCCTCGACTCCGGGCTCTCCATTAAGGAGTTTGCATCTGGAAAGATGAATCTCCCTCTCTACCGTGCACTCTACCTTGATCAGATATTGAAGGAGCAGAACGGAATAACATACTCCGGCGGCCAGGGATTCAAGAAACTTATCGATGAATTCAATACGATAAACGAGCTCGACTACGCTGTTCCCCAGTCCCTTGAAGAGACGATGCGTCCCTACCAGAAGGATGGTTACCGATGGCTGAGAGTCCTTCTTGAGCACGGATTCGGCGGAATACTCGCAGACGATATGGGACTCGGAAAGACAATCCAGACACTCTCACTTCTTCTCTCCATGAAAGAAGAGGGAAAACCCATGCACGCCCTTATAATCACACCGGCATCTCTTGTTTACAACTGGAAGGCCGAAGTGAAGAAGTTCACACCGTCTCTTGAGGCAGTAACAGTCACAGGAAGCGCAAAGGAAAGGGCTGAAATCATCAAAAACAACAAGTCCTGGGATATCCTAATCACATCCTATGACCTCCTGAAACGCGATATAGCCCACTATGAAGGCATCGCTTTCGATATCGAGATAATCGACGAAGCGCAATTCATCAAGAACCACAACACGGCTGCAGCTAAATCAGTCAGGGCTGTCAATGCCACGAGTCGCATCGCACTTACGGGAACTCCGATAGAGAACAGGCTCTCCGAGCTCTGGTCAATCTTCGAGTACCTGATGCCGGGCTTCTTATTCAGTCAGGAAGTCTTCAAGAGGGAGATATCTTCCCCAATTGAGAAGACCGGGGACAAGGATGCCGCCCTCAAGCTCAAGAAACTCACAGGGCCGTTTATCTTGAGGAGACTCAAAACAGATGTACTCAAGGACCTTCCGGAGAAAACGGAAGAGACAAGAGTAACACCGCTTGAGGGAGAACAGCTCAAACTCTATACAGCTGAAGTTGCAAAGACCAAGGGCATGCTCAAGAAATACGGCAACTACAACGAAAAGAAGATTGAGATTCTTGCTGAGCTTACGAAAATAAGACAGATCTGCTGTGACCCGGCACTTCTCTACAAAAATTACAAGGGAGGCTCGGCAAAGAGAGAAGCAGTGATGGACCTCATCCACTCCGCTATCGACGGCGGCCATAGGATACTCCTCTTCTCGCAATTCACATCAATGCTGGAACTTTTGGAGAAAGACCTAAAAGATAACAACATCGAGTACTACAAGATTACCGGTGAAACAGCCAAAGCAAAGAGACTCGAGCTCGTCGACTCCTTCAACAATGGCACAACCCCGCTCTTTCTTATTTCGCTCAAGGCTGGAGGCACAGGCCTCAATCTCGTAGGAGCAGATATCGTAATACACTATGACCCATGGTGGAATACTGCGGTGGAGAACCAAGCAACTGACAGAGCCCACAGAATCGGCCAGACGAGGCAGGTAACGGTCTACAAGATGATTGCCCAGAATACGATTGAGGAGAATATCGTAAAGTTGCAGGAAGCGAAAAAGAACCTTGCCGACGAGATTGTTACGACGGAAAACACTTCCCTCTCGACGCTCTCAAAGGAAGACCTCATGGAGCTTTTGTCGATAACAAACATCGAGTAGCAAAAAAGAATTGAAGAACTCAATTGCCTTTGAGAGAATAGTTCTAAGATTAAGGTCGATACATTCAAAAAGATAGAACGGAGGTGACTATGACAAAGGGTGAATCGGAGATGATGATGAAGAATATCTACGTGATGGATGTCGTGCCGAAGGTTATCCAGTTTATTGAGAAAGAGACATCTCCTTCTGCAGATATGACCGAGCTCTCGGACGAAATCAGATCAATACGAAACTCCGCGATGTTTGAGAAGAAAGGGAAAAAATATAACGTAAGAATTGATTATTCGAGAATAAACCTCACTGCAAGCAGAATCGCACGCAATTATGACACCCAGTGGAAAGATATAGCAAATATCCTACTCTCACCTTTCTTCCCTCAAGCAGAGTTTACAGAGAACGATTTAACACTACTTGAAACGCTGGAGGACGAATTCCGTGAAGCCCCTTTCACTCATTCTCAAATGGAAAAAATGATAAGGCATTCCTTTGATAGTGAAAAAGAGATGAATGAATCATATGCTCACCTCCTCGAGAAAGGAATAATTACTGTTGAAGTCAATAAATCCACTCTGGTATGTACCATTCCCTCCCCGTACGATGACAAGAGGGAAGATGTCCCACTAGAAATTGATTGGTACATAGATGACAAGCACTCCCTGCACCCCGGAAGAAACCCGAATCGCAACACCTTAGCCGACCTCGTTGCTGCCTTTATGGAAGCAGAGAAAGACTATCAGAGAGAGTGGTGGGCACCGATAGAGAAAGAGAACGAAAGGCTGATGGAAATATTTGAAAAGGATTTGGAAGGCCTGAAGGCTCAATCGCGCGATAATTACATCTCCGATATAAACTATTTTCTGGACTCGTACTTCTACTATGAGACTGTTAAGTCAATTCATGATGCTTCAGTAGATATAATAGACTTCTTCCGCTACTTCATATGTAAATGCCCAGGACACTCCGAATACATCATAAAAAGAATGATGTCGACGATTAAAAGGTTCTACAATGTCATGCTTAAAAACGGAGAAGTGACAGAAGAAGAATGCGAGCGCGTCTTAACTATGATTAATGACAACAAAGAATGGCTTATCGAGGCTGAAACAGACTACGATAAAAGAATAGAATACTTCTGCTTATGGTGAGATTATCTCGATAGTTGCTTTATGAAAGGAAATGTTCCCCGATATTGAAAATTGAGGAGAAAATAAGATGAAAACTATCAAAATTAAACTTGATTACATGGACGGCCCAATATGGCAGGAGTACTACGACGAGAAAACTAACACAGACTCGACAGGCGTAGATGTTGTTGATAACGACGAGAAGCTGAAAGAGATAGCACAAAAGATAAGCGATATGTTCAATTCATATTACATCATCAGTAAGAGAGAAGGTGTTTCTTTCAATTTCGAACAGGAGAGAAGAGACAAAGACAAGATGCATTCACTCCTCGCCGAGCTCAACAAACGGCTTGAGGAAATCAACGACGGCTCGTTTACAGTTGAAGATGAGGAAACACCGAGAGTCAGGAAGTTAAAGCCGCTTTGAAGATGGATAATCTATCATAATTCCTATCTGAGTAAGAAAATATTTCAAGCGTATGAATTGTATCACCACTGGTGATACAAATTAAACGCACATGATTCATATAGGAAGTCAGGGCTAATATCTGAGGCATCCTACAGGGAAAACATATACGCCGTCGTCTCTCTTATGTACATAGCCCGTTGGTGTAATGACAAGAAGGAAGTCCGGGGCTTTTCCTCCAGAATTCTCTAATTTCCTTTTCAGCTTTTTCAAAGTAGCTGCGCCTTCGTCTTCCCTTGTCGGGATGATCATCATGGTTACGGGAAACACAGAAAAGAGAAAGAATCTCTTTAGTTCTCTCTTCTCCCACTTCTTTAAACAAATCGGCAAGGCTTACTACCTGCACTTCGAATATTCCTCGGTAAATTTCTTTATCCCAGGGCGTAAAACCCCTGAGTTTACTCCGGGGATGTAAGCCCGATTTAAGAAAATAATAGCAAAATCAACACCTTAAGGCTTGGCTTATTCAACTATAGATGCTACAATAAATTATGTTAGTAACAAGGCGCGATAGACATAGAATATACCCA
>CAVJEL010000073.1:0-9004 GCA_963648635.1 Ruminococcus intestinalis | reverse complement strand
TCGTCATACTTCTTGCTGATGGTATCTTTAGCGCTGAACCATAAATCCTGTCCTATTGAGAGAGCATAGTTGAAGGATGAGCGCGCAAAGGACTCAATTGATGTGTCCTTATTGTACATTCCCATTAGGACCCCTCCGCACTCGTAGTCGTAGATGGTGTGTCTCTCTTCTTTTCCGTTTGATGACGGGGTAAAGACAAGTTCTGCCTTCCCCTTCTCCTTTATCCTCATCTCCGTCGCCTTGTAGATATCACCATAGGCATGACGGGCAATTGTGATTGGCTTCTTCCAGGTGCGGACAAAAGGCTCAATTGAGGGAGTAAGAACAGGGGTACGGAAAACAGTGCCGTCGAGAATGGCTCTGATTGTGCCGTTAGGGCTTTTGTATTTCTCTTTGAGGTTATACTCACTCATTCTCTGCTCGTTTGGTGTAATTGTTGCACACTTGACACCGACCCCCAGGCGCTTTATAGCCTCTGCAGCCTCGACTGTCACCTTATCTGATGTTTCATCGCGGTGTACAAGAGATAGGTCATAGTACTCGCTCTTGAGGTCAATATAAGGAAGGACCAACTCATCCTTAATCATCTTCCATATGACACGTGTCATCTCGTCGCCGTCAATCTCGACTATTGGGTTCTTCATTTCAATCATTGAGGGCCTCCTTAATCTGGTTGAGTCTACCACCCTTCTTGAGCATTTCCTTCTGAACGCCTGACGCAAAGAGAGTGAGAGGAATTTCTATCCCCTTTGTCTCGTCGATAAGGATAAAGTTAGAGCTATCAATTGATGAGTAGATATTATCCAGTTTGAGCTTGTCACCCTGCTCTATTTTTTTATAGTCCTCTTCGTTTTTGAAAAGAAGCGGAAGTATACCGAAATTACAGAGGTTAGCTTGATGTATTCTCTCAATAGATATTGCAATCACCGCCCTTACACCGAGGTACATCGGGCAGATTGCAGCGTGTTCCCTGCTTGATCCCTGGCCGTAAGAAGATCCTGCGATAATGAAGCCGCTCTCTCCTTCTTCCTTCTTCTCAAGTGCACGCTTTGAGAATGTCTCGTCGACCGGATAGAAGACAAAGGTTGCGTACTTTGGAATATTGGATCTGTACTTCAAGAACTGTCCTGCAGGCATTATGTGGTCTGTTGTAATTTTGTCACCGACCTTGAGCCATGAGGAGCCGGAAAGAGTATCGGGAAGGGCCGGTGATGACGGCGGCTCTCCGATATTAGGTCCTCTCTTCACTTCTTCCTTCTTTGCATTTTCAGGGAATATGAACATTGAGTCGTCAACAATCTGAGCCGAGACGGGGTCGATTGATGATAAGTCGACATCACACTCCCTCGGGTCTTTTATCACACCAAAGAGTGCCGAATAGGCTGCAGTCTCAGGTGATACAAGATAAACCTGGGCACTCTTAGTGCCGCTGCGCCCTTCGAAGTTACGGTTGTTTGTCCTCAGCGACACGCCGTTCGACTGCGGTGACTGATGGTTACCTATACAGAAGCCGCACGCTGACTCAAGTATTCTTGCGCCACTTTCGATAAGTGTTAAAAGTGTCCCGTCCTTTGTTATGCTCTCAAGTACTGCCCTTGATCCCGGTGCAACACCGAATGAAACAGAAGGAGCAACCCTCTTACCTTTCAAAATTGCAGCAACCTTTCTCAAGTCATAATATGATGAGTTTGTGCATGATCCGATTAATACCTGATTAACAGCCATTCCTTCAATCTCTTTTACACTTCTAACGTTTCCTGGAGAATGCGGAGCTGCTGCAAGTGGCTCGAGAGATGTTAGGTCTATCGTGTATTCGTCGTCGTAAACGGCGTCTGCATCTGCAGAAAGCGGAGAGTAGTCTTTTTCCCTATTCTGTTTAATAAAGAAATCTCTTGTTACCTCGTCCGACGGAAAGAGAGATGTTGTAACACCACACTCAGCTCCCATATTCGTTATTGTAGCCCTCTCGGGAATAGAGAGTGTCTTGACGCCATCCCCTGTGTACTCGAAGACTGTGTTGACGTTACCGTTGACACCGAAGTGCTCAAGGACTTTCAGAATTACATCCTTTGCAGTGACAAAAGGTCCGAGTTTACCTTTGAGCTCAATCTTAACAACACGTGGGCAGATCATCCTGAAGCCGACACCAGCCATAGCTAGGGCTACATCTAGTCCACCAGCGCCGAATGCAAAGGAGGCAACAGCGCCCGATGTCGGGGTATGTGAATCGCTTCCGATAAGTGTGCTCCCCGGCTTAGAGAAACGCTCAAGATGAACCTGGTGACATATACCATTTCCTGCAGGTGAGTATATAACTCCTTTATTTGCTGCAACTGTTCTAAGGTATTCATGGTCGTCGGCATTCTCGAAACCGACCTGTATGGTGTTGTGGTCGACATAACTCACAGCAATTTTATTCTTAACCCTATCAAGACCCAAAGCCTCAAACTGCAGGTATGTCATCGTGCCCGTAGCATCCTGAGTCAGGCTCTGGTCGACAAGGATTTCAATCTCGTTTCCGCTTTTAAGCTCACCTTTTAGAAGATGAGACGCAAGTATCTTATAACAAAGTGCATTTCCCATATTTACCACCTTCAAATAATCTACAGCAAAACTGGACTCTAGATAAAGGCTTTATGAGAAAAAATTACTATAAATAGTAACAAAGAGGAGGTCCCGCCTCCTCAATCTTACTTCACTTTTCAACCCCTGCTATATACCGTGCTATATGTATACCGGAAGCAGAAGCGTGGGAGAGCGAGTGCGTAACACCCGAGCAGTCTCCGATTACGAAGAGGCCAGGGTGCACTGTCTCGAGGTTCTTATCTATTGCAACTTCCATGTTATAGAATTTGACTTCGACGCCGTAGAGAAGAGTGTCATCTCCTGCCGTACCCGGGGCGATTTTATCGAGGGCGTAAATCATTTCGATTATGCCGTCGAGTATTCTCTTCGGTATAACAAGTGATAAGTCCCCTGCCGTTGCCTGGAGTGTCGGTGTTATGAATGATTTCTCAATTCTCTTATCTGTCGAGCGCTGTCCTCTTATAAGGTCGCCGAAGCGCTGGACCATAACGCCACCTCCGAGCATGTTCGAGAGCTTTGCAATTGACTCGCCGTAGCTATTTGAATCGTTGAAAGGCTCAGTAAAGTGCTTGGAGACAAGAAGAGCAAAGTTCGTATTCTCCGTCTGTCTACTCTTGTCCTCATAGCTGTGGCCGTTGACTGTGACAATGCCGTTGGTATTCTCTGTAACAACTGCACCCTTTGGGTTCATACAGAAGGTACGTACCCTATCCTGGTACTTCTCGGTCTTGTAGACAATTTTACTCTCGTAGAGTTCATCGGTTATATGACTGAAGACGAGAGACGGTAGTTCAACTCTCACTCCTATATCTACACGGTTGGAGTGTGTTTCGATTCCAAGGTCCTTTGAAACCTGTTCCATCCACTTGCTGCCACTGCGACCTACGCTGATTACACACCTCTTTGCCTCGAAGTCTCCCTTATCTGTTATGACACGGTAGCCGTCATCTAATTTTTCAACCTTTTCGGCTCGGGTCAGGAAGTAGAAATCAACTTTGTCCTTGAGATAGTCGAAGATATTCGTCAAAACTTCGTAGTTTATATCAGTACCGAGATGCCTCACTTCGGCGTCGAGGAGATGAAGTCCGTTCTGGAGGCACTGACGTTTGAATTGAACTGAGGAAAGCGTCGAGTAGAGCTTTGTCTTACTTCCGCCGTAACGGCAATTGATTTCATCGACATATTTCATGAGTTTCAGCGCTTCCTGTTTTCCCACATATTCGTGGAGGTTGCCACCGAACTCGTTTGTTATGTTGTACTTGCCGTCGCTGAATGCACCCGCGCCCCCGAAGCCGTTCATGATTGCACATGTATGGCAATGGATGCAGCTCTTTATCTTAACGCCGTCTATCGGACACTTCCTCTTCTCTAAGGGATTACCGCACTCAATTATTGCTATCTTTTCGTCTTTCTTCAAATTGACAAGTTCATAGGCAGTGAAGATACCTCCTGGCCCTGAACCGATTATTACTGTGTCGTATCTCATAATTTAATGTTAAAACAAAAAAAGCCGATTCTCAATATTTCTCTTAACTTTATGACTATTGCCCAATGTAGTAATAAAAATTAAACTTGCCCTGATGCGTAATTTAATTTTCCTAAATCCAGTCTTCTGGTCGGTTATAATATCATTATTGATTGCACAGCTTTCAAAATGCTTTGTAGATGCAAGGGTAAACAATCATCGCCTGACATTTAAAAATTTTGCAGCTAACGGCGGGATGCCTTCGAGCCACGCATGCAGCGTTGCAGCACTATCAAACGCAATTGGGCTTACAGAAGGTTACGGCTCGACAATATTCGTCTTTTCGTTTCTCTTTGCACTCGTTGTCTTCAATGATGCAACGAATGTCAGACTGGAGACGGGGAAACAGGCCCAGACACTCAATGCATGGTCAAAGTTCTTTTCAGATATGTTCAGTAAGGATGCCTTCCCTGAAGAGCACCTTAAAACCCTTGTCGGGCATACAAAACTTCAGGTCCTCTGGGGTATGATAATCGGTATAATTGTTTCAACATTCATCTGCGTCTGGTTTATATGAAGAAGAAAGATAAGGAAAGCGGAGAAGAAAAATTCGATAACTTCTACGGGGACCTCTACAAGGAGCGCTGGCCTCGCCTTAAAGAAGCTCTTTTGAAAGAGAGCGAAGATAAGGTCTCGCCGGAGGGTCTTAAAGAGCCCTACTATATGGACACATCCTCGCTCCTAACAGCCTCCCTTCTTCCCGTCACTCCCTCGTCCACCGTTCTCGATATGTGTGCAGCCCCCGGAGGGAAAAGCCTGGTACTTGCACTTAAAATGGAAGGAAAGGGACTACTTGTATCAAACGACCGCTCACCTGAGAGAAGACGACGGATGAGAAGTGTCTTCTCTTCCTGCCTTCCGGATAATAGCGTTGAGATAAAGATAACAGGATATAATGCAGAGAGCTGGGGCCTCTACGAAAAAGACGAATACGACTACATACTCCTTGATGCACCATGCTCGAGCGAGCGCCACGTCATCAACGACCCCAAATACCTCTCCCTCTGGTCACCTTCGCGCCCGAAGAGGCTTGAGATAACTCAATATGCTATGCTCTCAAGTGCGTTGATGGCAGCTAAGGAAAATGGCTATATCCTATACTCAACGTGCTCGATAAATAGCGGAGAAAACGAAGGTGTAATAGCAAAGCTTCTATCCCGCCACTCTGACGAAGTCGATATTATAGATATAAGCGTCGAAAAGAGCGAGAGGAGAAAATACGGCTCGATAATTCTTCCCGATTCGTCAGAAGGACTTGGGCCTATGTATTCATGCCTTATACGGAAAAGGAGGAGAAATGGAGAAGGATAGAGTCGGAATTGTCGAGTGCAATAATTACGAATTAGATAGTGTCACTAGAGCACTGGAGAAAATTATCGAAAACACCTCCTTCCCCAATGTTAGAGGTAAATACATACTCCTTAAGCCAAATGTACTCTCCGATGCACCGGTAGATAAGCACATAACAACAAATCCCGTAGTCGTGAGGGCAGTAATCAGAATCCTAAAAAAGAAAGGCGCGGGAAGGATAATCGTCGGCGACTCCCCGGGACTTCCGGGCTCCTCATTCAAGCCCGTCAACTGCGGCATATGGAGTGTTGTTGAGAATGAAGGCGTTGAGTGGGTCGATTTTTCAGAAGGCGCCGTCCTACGCACTCTACCCTCTACCGGTTTCAAGGTTCTTCAAACACATTACCTTGACGACGTTGATTTAGTCTTTTCTCTAGCCAAGATGAAAACACACCAATTGATGATTGCGACAGGATGCGTGAAGAACATGTTCGGAACAGTTCCAGGCCTCAATAAGAGCCCTATGCATCTTAAAGCTTCATCCCCGTCATCTTTTTCGCGTGTCATTTGTGATATCTACAGAACACACATTCCCGAGTATTCAATTATGGACGCCATAGTCTCGATGGAAGGCGCAGGACCCGCTAATGGAACGCCGAGGCACACGGGACTTCTCTTAGGCTCCTCTTCGGCCCCTGCACTCGATAAGGCAGAAGCCGTTATTATGGGGTATAATCCACATGATATCCCAATTCTAGTAAACCTCGAGAAAGAGGAGAAGGGAATAACAGATGGTGTCTACCCTCTTCTCAAGGCGGAAGATATCGCCATTAGTGACTTCCGACGCGTTGAAGTGAAGAAGCGTTCCCTCTTCTCGTCCCTCATTCTTCCCTACCTTGAAAGGCGTAACGAGCGCATTAAAACCCGCCTCAGGCCTGCCCCCTCTTTCGATATGACGATATGCCTGAGGTGCACCAAATGCATCCAGATATGCCCGGCAAAAGCGCTTGAATTAAAGAACAAGAATGTAGAAATAGATACAAAGAAATGTATCCGTTGCTATTGCTGTCATGAGATATGCCCATTCGATGCAATAGAGGTGAAAAAGAAATAAGCGAAAGCTGTTGACGAGCATTCCTCTTTATGACAATCTACCCTCTGTGTCTTTAGATTTAGCCTCATTATTAAATAAAGAACAATGCCTCGCAGCCTCCATCTCGGACGGCCCGGAGTTGATTATCGCAGGAGCAGGAAGTGGCAAAACCAGGATGATTACATACCGTATTGCCTCAATGCTAGAGAAGGGAATCAGGGAGGATCAGATACTTGCCCTAACATTCACGAACAAAGCTGCAAAGGAAATGGCGGAGAGGATAAAGGAAGTTACAGGAAAGGATTTAAAGAAACTCACTGCAACGACATTCCACTCCTTCGGGCTGGGACTATTGAAGCAATATATACAATACCTCGGCTACGCTAATGATTTCACGCTCTATGACGAAAATGACAACATATCACTCATCAAGAGCTGCATCATGGCAAAAGGCTACGAACTTTCATCTTTCAGCATACCCAACTTGAAAGCACACTTCTCGGCTTTCAAGACTGAGCGTGAGGTGCTTCCGGAAAAAGGAAGTGCAATAAGGGAAATATACGAGGAATTTCTCCTGAGCCTGAAGGCTTATAATGTAGTCGACTTCGATGATCTTTTAGTTCTACCAATAAAGATATTCGAGACAAATGAAGAAATACTAACACGCGTTCAGGACAGATACCGATACATCATGGTCGACGAGTTCCAGGACACCTCTCTTATACAATATAAACTTGTGAGCATGATTGCTAAAAAGTATCACAATATCTGCGTAGTAGGAGACGATGACCAGTCAATCTACTCCTGGAGAGGTGCCAACTACCGCAATATCGTAATGTTTGAAGAGGATTTTCCTGAGCGCAGGGAATTCAGGCTTGAGCACAATTACCGCTCGAGCGGGAACATCCTCAATGCCGCCAATGCAATCATCGTCCATAACAAGGAAAGAAAGGAGAAAAAACTCTGGACCGACATCGGAGACGGGGACGCAATTAAAATCAAGAGGCACAACACGGGTGAAGACGAAGCCGTCTGGATTGGAGTCGAGATAAAGAAACTCATGAGGGAGTACAAGTACTCCTTCAAGGACTTTGCCGTACTTGTTAGGACAAACACCCTCCTCGGAACTCTTGAGACAAGCTTCTTAGAGCATAGAATACCCGTTACGATTTCAGGCGGCTCCTCGTTCTTCGACCGTAAGGAGATACGGGACATGCTCTCATATCTTAAGATTATCATTAACCCGAAAGACGACAACTCTCTCTTGAGGATTATAAACACACCACGTCGAAGCATTGGACGCACAACAATAGAAAAACTCAGGGATGCTGCTGACAAGGAGAATATAACGCTCGAGGAAGCTCTCAACAAATACTCGCTCTCCCCTCTTTTCAACAGTAAGACACAAGAAGGGATGAAAGAGCTATGCCGCCTTTTATATAAGTGGAGAGGCATGTTGAAGTCAAAGGAAAGCCTTGTCGACGAAATATTGAAAGACACCCATTATGATATCGCAATAAGGGAAGAGTTTCCCGATAACGATAAAGTCGTATCATTTAAGCTCCATTCAATATCTTTCCTTTCCGATAGAATAAAGCGCTTCTTCTCATCCAACCCCGATAAGACTCTCAGGGACTACCTCCATTCGGTTTCAATAGCAGGAAACGATGACAAGGATGAAAACACTACTAGCATTAATCTCATGACTATGCATGCCTCCAAGGGGCTGGAGTTCAAGGTTGTATTTCTTGCAGGAATTGAGGACAACATAATTCCGAGTAAACGCTCCCTCGAGGAGAACGAGAGGAATATCGACGAAGAGAGACGACTCTTCTACGTTGCAATTACCCGCGCGCGAGAAAAGCTATACATTAACTACGCCGACAGCAGAGTCGATTTCGAGGGCAAACTCAAAAGCGCCCTCCCCAGCAGATTCATCGAGGAAATTCCCTCCTACCTCTATAAGGAGAAGGAGAAGTCCCCCGAAGAGTTAAAGAAGAGTCAGTTAGACAGCGCAAAGGACCTTTTAGCAATGCTTAAAGGTATGGGCAGAAAATAAGAAGTACAGGAGAACACTCTGAAGCATGTTGTGAATTAACTCTCCCCGGGGAAACCGGAGCGCCAGAGAACAATCTTAAAGAATCAAAATGCTTTTTTAACTACTGCCTTCTTTCCTCTGAATGCTATGCCAATCTTTACAATAGAGTTGACACTGCCTGAAAGCAATTCCGTATCGTATTTTTCTCTATCTATTTGAGAAAGCGCACTCTCTGCAAGTTTGTCCAAATCAACCTTTTCATCACCGGTATATTTGAATTCAAAAATGAATCCCGGTATTCCATTTACAGTTGGTGTCAATGCAATATCAAAGCGTCCGAGTCCGGACTCCCTGTTTGACGATATCCTATATCTATTTCCAAGTAACGCGCAAAGTCCTAGCATCATGCCATGATAGAAACTTTCGCTTCCTCCATCCATGTAGGAAATACTTCTCAGCATGAAATCTTCAA
>CAVJEL010000072.1:1775-9214 GCA_963648635.1 Ruminococcus intestinalis | reverse complement strand
TTAGGAGTACAAAAGCAGCAGATAGAAAAGAGAATAGAACAAAGAGAGGAATGATTACTCCGCTTCCATATTTATCGATTGAAATGCCGAGTAGAGGCGCACTCAAGGCATAGAATAGAGCGCCGAAGGAACGGGTAAAGCCATAAGAAAAGTCCTCCCTTCCCTCCGATACCGATATACTCCATATATCAATTACGTAGATAAGCGACCGAAAAAAAGCAAAGATGAGAAATATAAGAACATATGTTATGACTCGGCTCTCGTGGAGAGGAATAAGTAGAAGGGAGAATAGGGATGAGAAAAGAAAAGCGATGACAATCAAGAAGGATACTCTTTCAGCCTTGTCCGCTACTCTTCCTAAAAGAGGCTGCATCGTAAGGGTAGAGAGAGCAGAGACGGAGAGTGCAATCCCAGCCTCATAGTCGCTGTAGCCGTAAGAAGATAAAAGGCGCACGAGAAAAGAGACGAAAACGCACGACGCCGTCCAGTAAAAACCCTGGACGAGTCCTATCTTGATGTTGAGAGCGTTAAGTTTCCTCACTTTAAAAACTTCTTCAGATACTCGCACGATGCTTTGTAACTGTGGAATATCTTATCCCTGTCGAGTGTATAGTACTCGCCGTTTAGGTATAGTATTTTCCCGTCGACCATCGTCATGACAACGTCCCCCGCCTGAGCGGAATAGACGATGAGGGCGAGAGTATCGTAGTCTGGGATAAGATGGGGCTTATCGAGGTCGATTGCGATTATATCGGCCTTCTTTCCGACAGAAATGCACCCGGTGTCATTTCGTCCCTGGAGAGTTGCGCCATTGATTGTTGCCATCTTTATTACATCCTTCGGTTTCATCAATGTCGGGTCATTGAGATAGCCGTTATGCATAATCGATGAGAGGTGCATCTCCTCGAACATATTGAGGTTGTTGTTGCTCGCAGATCCATCTGTTCCGAGTCCTACGTTTAAGCCGAGAGAAAGCATCTTTGGAATCGGCGCAAAGCCGCTTCCGAGCTTTAGGTTGCTCGAGGGGTTATGTACAACGCTTACCCCCTTCTCCTTCATAAGGGCGATATCATCATCGGTTACCCAGACCGAGTGTGCTGCATAGCACGGGATATTGAAAAATCCCAAATCATAGAACCAACGTGCCGGCGTCTTACCTTTATTTCCGATGCACTCTTCGTGTTCCCTCTTAGTCTCCGAGAGGTGAATATGTAATCTACCGCCGAGCGTCTGTATCTCTTCAGCCCACTTCTCGGCAATATGCTCGTTGATTGTGTACTCGGCATGCACCGACCAGTCGACATGGAGCCTGTCGTTATAAGCGCCGTTAAAGTCCTTGTAGAAAGCCAGGGCTTCGTTTCTGTTGGGGAAAGACGCGTAGTCCATATCGTCGCTTCCGCCCATGACAACACGGGTCAAATCTGCCTTGATTCCACTCCTCTCTATAACAGGGGCTGTTATCATGGGGCGCATATACATGTCACAAAAGGAAGCGGTGCCGGATGAAAGCATCTCGAGTACGGCCATCTCCATTCCCGAGAGAAACTCCTCGTCCCTCATTCTGTCCTCTATCGGCCATATCATACTCAGCCAGTTCTGGAGAGGTAAATCACTGCCGATTCCCCTCAGAAGGTTCATAGCCGTGTGGCCGTGAGCATTAACTAAGCCCGGCATAAGGAGCTTATCATACATATCTCTTTCTTCGCTGTACTCTTTTTGAGGCCTCAATGTTCCTATATAATCAATATATTCGCCTTCAACTCCTAGATACGCGTTATCTAAAACCTTAAAATCATTATTCTCATAAGCTACAATCTTTGCATTCTTGAATAAAATGGACATCCTTCTCTCCTTTAAATCGTATTGATTATATCTTCCAGGTAATTGCAGAAAGCGTCAGAAACCTTCTCTGCCACATCATCGACTTCCGAGCCGTCGACATTGTCGACGAGTCCTGTTCCCATATTCGTCACAATTGCCAGGCCCAAGAGTTTCATTCCAGAGTGCGCTGCAGTTAAGGCCTCCGTTACGGTGCTCATTCCTACGATATCAGCACCGAGGATTCTGGAAGCCCTTATCTCTGATGCCGTTTCAAACTGCGGTCCGGGGAAAAACATATACACTCCCTCATGAACAGTAAGGCTCGTTTTCAATGCACACTCTTTCGCTTTGCCTCTCAACGCCTTTGTGTAGAGGTCACTGACAGAAAAGAACCTGGGGCCGAGTTCCGGAACGTTTTCGCCTCTCATCGGAGATCCTCCATAAAGCTTTATATGGTCCTTTATGATGACAACATCACCAGGCTTATAGTCGGGATTACATGCGCCACTGGCATTCGTGATGATTAGAGTTTTAATTCCCAGGACATGTAGAACATGTACCGGTATATTCAACTCCTCCATCGTATATCCCTCATAGAAGTGGAAACGGCCGTTGAGGCAGAGCACATACTTATCCCCCACATACCCTATAATCATATTCCCCTTATGGGAAGGATTAGTAGTTACGGGAAAGTTTGGAATAGCGCTGTATGGAATAACAACCTCTCTCTCGATTCTCTCGGCAAAACGCGAGCATCCGGTGCCGAGTATTATTGCCTCATCCGGAGTGCGTTCTATCCTGGATGAGATGTAATCTGCTGCTTCTTTATATATGTTATAGGTGTATCCTTTAACCATACCTTTATTCTAGAAACCATAGCTCTGAAATTCAACGGAAAGAAAAGAAGACTGAGGAATTTGAATGACCTTGATGAATAGGATCATAAAAGGCAAGATATTCATGAGGTTTATTATGGAAAGACAGGATAGGGATCTGGCATTCATGCTGAGGTATGAGAATATTGCATGGTACGAGGACGGAAGAGTAAGAATACTCGATAGGCGTGTCTACCCGGCAAAAACGGAATTCGTCGTCTGCACAAAACACGAGGAAGTCATGATGGCTATCCGCAATATGGTAACCCAGTCCGCCGGCCCATACACCGCTGCCCCTATGGGGATGGCACTTGCAGCATTTGAATGTAGAAATATGGATGAGAAAAGCCAGATGGAGTACTTGAGAAAGGCATCAGATACCATTGCCGATGCACGTCCTACTACAAAGAAAAGGATGACTCAGGTAACCGAGGGATGTCTACCTGTCGCAGAGAAAGCACTCAAGGAAGGAAAGAGAGTCGATATCGCAATTAGAGAACATGTTGTTGAAGCAAATAACAGACGCTACGAAAAGATATCGAGAATGGCAGAGTTCCTTGTCGATAAATTTCCCCATAATGGCACTGTAATGACCCAATGCTTTGCAGAAACAATTGTCGGTACGATGCTGAAGGAATGCCGGAAAAGAGGAAAGAATATCCGCCTCTTCTGCCCTGAGACAAGGCCATACTTCCAGGGGGCAAGACTTACAGCAACGGTTTCATCGGAAATGGGATTCGACACAACTGTCATAACGGACAACATGCCTGCATTCGTCATGAAAAATGAAAATGTTGATGTGTTTACCTGCGCCGCCGATGCAATCACACTTGACGGCTATGTTTTCAACAAAGTCGGTACAAGCCAGATAGCAATCTGTGCCAAGTACTTCGGTGTCCCGGTCTACGTTACAGGCGCCCCCGACATAGGTCACCCGACTTACGACACTGTAACAATCGAGATGAGAAATCCCGACGAAACACTTTCCGCAATGGGCGTCAGAACTGCAGCTGTCGGATGTGGCATAAAAGGCTACTACCCCGCCTTCGATATGACACCGCCCGAGCTCATTACCGGCATAGTGACAGAGAAGGGAATCTTCAAACCGGAAGAAGTAGACAATTACTTCAAGATGGGTGGAAGAGGGGAATACTCATAAACCACAATAAGCCCTTGACTTATCCAGAATATAAACAAACATCATCTTGACGTTAAGCTATGATGAGTTAATACATATTATTTTGAAATATAATATTCCTACATAGGATGTTTTATTTAATTTTTAAATTTTTTCATGCCAAATAAAATGCCGGTAGACAAAAAGACTATCGACATATACAACTGACTTGTTTTGATTAAGAATGTTGCTGTTTGTGAATGCTACAGAAGTCCGAAGAAACGTCCATGCTTTGTCTTTATACGTTTTGCAGCACGTGCGAACTTCTCCATTTTTTCCTTCAATTCCTCTGAAATCGGCTCCCCCTTCTGCTCGCACTCAAGGTACTCTTCTGTTGTAGTGCAGGAAAGTGCATAGAGCCTGTATATATTACGCGCTCTTAGTGCCAGCGACTCCATTATCGCCATGACCTTTGCCGGCTTTGACTGGAAGTACTCGGAAAGGTTGTCGTAGTTGATTACCTCCACAGTGCAGTCTTCAAGTGCAACGGATGTGCCGTAACGCGGCATCGACTCCAGAAATCCCAGTTCCCCGAAGAATGTCGGAGCTTCGTTTATACTCAACTCTACCTGATGATCTGTGCCGTAGTCAGCGTAGATTGCGACCCTGCCGTAAAGAAGGTCATACATCCACAGCTCGAAGTCGCCTTCCCTACTTATGATATCTCCCTTCTTGAATTTCTTTATTTCGCCCATATTTTCTCCCTCTTGGGCAAAATATTACCGGTTAGAGTAAAGGAATACAACACGCCGACAATACAAATAGAAAAATATTTCGACTAAATTTCTCCACTCTTTTGACACAACCCGAATAGATGTATATACTCTCATTGTTTCGGATAGTAGCGCAGAGGCTAGCGTACTTGCTTCGGGAGCAAGGGGTCGGCGGTTCAAATCCGCCCTGTCCGACTCTTTTATTTTTCTAATCCATTACATTATAAAGAATAACGTTTATAGAATATTAATAATGATTTTGTAATCCGTAATCTCTCTATGACATCAGGCGCTCAATCCGTGGTGCTGAATCATCCTTTATTTTTTCAATCATCTCCTTGTATGAGCTGTAGTCGCTATCTGCAGACATTTTCACTATTGATGAGTTAAAGGACGTAACAACATCTGAAATTACCTTCTCCATTGCTCTGCCGTTTACTCCATCTGAGGAGAGAAAATCATCCTTAAGAACTATATCGATATTCTTTTTCTTTCCTATCTTCATCGAAAGTTCTCTGCTTATTCCACTATATATTGTTGTGCTGACAAGGTCATAAAACGGACTTAGTCGCTTCCTTCCCTCTCTATCGTAAAGGAATGAGTAGTTCTTGGCGTGTGAATCACAGTTACCGACTATATAGTTAAAAACAAGTATTCTATAGAATTCCCTTATATCAAGAAGGGGGAACGAGGAATTGAGTTCTATGAGGTTTACTACATCCCCTATTCCGGGACCTCCGTCAGTCTCATATTTCTTCTCCGGCGGTATTGAGAGCGCCTGACACATGTCTTCCTGATGCAAACGCAAAAGCTTCCCGCCTTCGATTGTCCTGTCATACCGATATGATATGAACGCAAGCCTGTCTTCAAAACATTTCAGTTCAACTCTTGGCACGTTAAAACCGCAATTCTTTGCAAGTCTGGTTACAATGAATTCATTTAGAGCAATACTCTTTCCGGGTTTGACGATGCAGTTTGAGGGGCTGTTGCCGGCAGGGAGAAACCATTTGTCGCCGTCATGAAAAAGAGGAAGCTTATGCTCTGCCCCGGCTAATGACAATCTGACATCATTTCCCCAGATGAGAAGGTTTTCTTCATCAGCATTTCTGATACGCCCAGCAATCTCCTCTTCGCTTATCTCGATGTACTCATCCGTTTCCGCCTGATAATTTTCCCCGTGATTTACAATTACAAGCGCCCCGGCAATTTCACGTCCGTAATGAGAAAGCAGTTTTATTACACTTCTTGATGAAACATGCACATTCCTCGCCAATTGCTCCCTTGATTCACCGTCAGGAAGTAAGCCACTAAAAAAAGGCTCAACCTTCTTCCTTCTGTATTCATTCTTTGAAAGAGGCAGACTTATTGAAATTGGAATATGTGCACTCTCAGAGTATCGGAATGAGAGGCCGTATTTTGAATCTGTATATAGGTAACCGATTAATTTGTCATAGAGATAAACATCAAGAATCATCACTTATGCTCCACCTTTATTTCAAAGCCCATAAGAGAAGCTACCCTCAGCACTTTGTCAATTTCAAGTGTTGGTTTCCCATTCTCGAGCTCAGATAAGAATCTGACTCCAACGCCGCAGAGTGCTGCACATTCAGCCTGCTTCAATGCATTCTTCTTTCTTTCTTCTCTGACAAGTTCACCAAGTTCTTTTACGCTGTGTATTACCATGAATTAATACTATATTACCGAACGGGAAAATTCAATATTGAATAGTAACAATTCTATGACTATTTTACCGTACGGGAATAATCCTAATAATGGAACTCTTTGTTTACATCGATAATACCGTACGGTAATACACCCAGCATCGCCGAGATAATCGCTTCCCCCTATTCCATATCGGCTTGATTAATAAGATAATCGGGTCATGGATTATTTTCTCCTGACTGACAGTGTTAAAGAAGAGGCATATAAACTCCTGGAAAAACTAAAGGAGAGTGGGTCTATCTCATTTCCTCCCAGTGATGATTACCCCCTGTCCTTGATTAAGGAAGGGACTATGTTCGGAGTAATGATAGCAGAAACAAAAGGAGGAGAAAGGAAAGTACTATACGGCTACTCGGGGGCAATCAGCGGCATCTACAACATCCCGGGATATGTCCACACATGTTTTTCAGAGAAAGATTACCTTGATTACATGTCACTATATGACAATAAGATACATGAGCTGACTGATGAAATAGAAAAAGGGTGTTCGGAGAAAAAAGAAGAGAGACTTAATCTGAGTCGGAAAGCACAGACGGAATACGAAAAGATTTTCTCCTTCTATACATGGAATGGAGAAAAAATATACGGACTACCTGAGCATTCTCGGACAGGGACGGGGGAATGTGCCGGCCTAAAGCTAATAAATACAGCACTCAAGAAGGGCTGGGAGATAAAAGGACTTGCCGAATTCAGATACACCCATTCGGGTGATATCATCTTCTATCCACCGTGCAAGGAGAGGTGCTCTATTTTAATGGAGAAGATGCTGGGACTCGACTATATGTACCTCGATGAAGATATTGCCGTCGTCAACAAAAGGTCAGGTTTTTTAAGTGTACCAGGGCGCGGAGAAGATAAGAGAGACAGCGTTTCCTACCGTTTCCACACACTCTTTCCATCCTCTCCTGAAGTTCCCCATGTCCACCGACTCGATATGGACACATCCGGCATATTGATTCTTGCTTTCAATAAAGAAGCACATAAAAAACTATCTCTGGAGTTTGAAAACAGGGAGGTTGAAAAGACATACACAGCCCTCCTTGAGGGGGTCATAAAGGAAACCGAAGGGAATATCTCACTCCCTATCCGCCTCGATGTAGATAACCGCCCCCATCAGATAGTAGACTATGA
>CAVJEL010000072.1:0-1475 GCA_963648635.1 Ruminococcus intestinalis | reverse complement strand
CTATTTATCTCGCGCTCAATCTCCTCGATTTCCCTGTCGATTTTTCTCTTCTCATCCTCGAGAATCCTTATTTTCGCCTTCTCCTCTTCAATCATCGCCTTATAGTCATCGGCTTTGGCTTCCTTCTGGAGCTGTTCTTTTCTCTTATTGAGAGAAGAGTACTCCTTTTGGTTTTCAAGAATAAGCTGGATTACGTCCAGAACATCCGAGGGAGTTTCTTCTCCTATCCAAGAGCCTCCGCGGTCATAGAGGTAGTTACCGTAGTTTATGACGCATTCCCGATAGTCGTTTTCCTTCTCCTCGAGAAGCGCATCATTCTCCTCTTTTTCTCCCTTATCGAGAAGTTTCTTACGCGAGAGGTTTGAGGAGAGGTACTCCTCGAGTGCTTCCTCCTCTCCACTCGTTATCGTCCTCTTCTCCTTTATTTCATTGAGGGAGGAAATCAAAGACTGGGCCTTCTCGCCGCTGATTAAAACTGCATTCTCATCCTTGTCTGCAAACGATGAGTAATCCAGATAACGGGAAGTATCACTATGTTTAAACCTGCTGAGAGCAGAAGATGAAGTAAAACGTGACCAGAAGGATTTTGAGAGTGTCTTTTCATTGAGGGTCTTTTCTTCATCGGCATCATCATAAACTGAAGAGAAGTTTTCTCTGGGGAGAAGAGAAAGAGAGCATTGCTCGTAAATCAATGCGCCGAGTCTGAGCCTTATTTCCCGCTCCTCATTTCTCAGCCTCTCGAGTATTTCATCCTTCTCAATCTTCTCGCTTCTATTCTTTTCATATTCACTCAAAAAGCTCTCGTCGTCCTTCTTTTTTTCCTGAGCTTTTATGAGTGCTGCTTCTGCTTCTTCTACGGCCTTAAGAAGACTTACCCCCATGGGGGACGGAAGAATCTGGGGATTTTTGTACACTAAGATACCAAGTGCATAGAAATGCTCTCTTAATTTCTTCGTGGTATCATCAATGTGTTCTTCAGTCTCTTTGAAGAGTTCTTCTCTCTCTGTCATCAGGGAAAATATTATCACAAGAAAGAATCCGTGTAAAATGACAGGAAAGAAGAAAGCGAAAGCAACGACAAGGCAATTCCATCCTCCCACATATCGCTGTTTGTTCCGAAAATCTTCTGGAGAAAAGAAGAAAATCGTTGTAACATATATGTATGAAGAAAATAACCGTTGATAGAAGCTTATTCGAAGACCTGAGAAAAATAGACTGTATTTATGTTGATAAAACAGAGTACATTTATAATCTTGTAAATGATGAGTCTTCCAGCTACTACTTTATCTCCCGTCCCCGCCGCTATGGGAAAAGCCTTATGTGCTCGACATTGCAGGCCCTATTCGAAGGAAAGCGGGAACTCTTCAAAGGCTTATACATCGACAGCACGGATTACTCCTTTGAGAAGTATCCTGTGATTCATCTCAACTTTGCCAAGTATAGTACAGATGATTATGAATCATTCCTCGATGATT
>CAVJEL010000071.1:8148-9386 GCA_963648635.1 Ruminococcus intestinalis | reverse complement strand
CCCCCCCCCTATGTAACTTTATGTATTGTTTAACTTTAACGAAATTATTCCCCACTTATTCCGTTCCTTACGTTATCTACTGTAATACCAGAGGTGTATTTTTTGCAACCTTTATTTTGCACTAAAGAGACTTTTTTATCGTAGAACGGAGAATTTACTGGACATTGTGTATGATAAATCCAGCATGGGTTTTACGATGGGACTAAGAAAAATCAGAAAAAACTGATAGATACATAGAGAAAGTGATGATAAACTAACAAAAAACAAAAGCATTAGGAGTAAATTATGACGATATCCGAAAAGTTATTGAACTACGGTGTAAAAGCACCGGACATTCTTCTTCCGAAGAAAGGGATAGATACAAAGAAGTGGGCAGTTGTCGCATGTGATCAATACACATCGCAGAGTGAGTATTGGGAGAGCTTATCTGATGAAATCGGAGAAGACCCTTCGACACTGAGAATCATATACCCCGAAGTATATCTCGAGAGTGGCGATAAGGAGAAAATCATCTCGTCAATCAACGAGAACATGAAGTCCTATTTAGACAAGGGAATCTTTGACGAATACAAGGACTCGTTCATCCTCGTCGAAAGAACAACAGAAAGTGGAAAGCGCTACGGGTTGATGGTTGCACTGGACTTGGAGGCCTACGACTATGCAAAGGACTCGAAGACACTTATCCGTGCTACCGAAGGCACAATACTATCACGTATCCCTCCGAGAAAGGAGATAAGAAAGGACGCTCCTATAGAGCTGCCGCACATAATGGTTCTCATTTCAGATAAAGACAAGAAAATCATCGAGCCTTTAAGAGACGAAAGAGATACTCTTGAAGTAGTATATGACACAGACCTCAACAAGAACGGCGGTCACATCAAAGGGTGGCTAGTTAATAGTAATAAAGATAAAGAGAAGATCCTCGAGGGCTTCGAACACCTATACTCCGAGCTCGACAAAAACAACCCGCTTCTCTTTGCCATGGGCGACGGCAACCATTCGCTTGCAACGGCTAAATCAAGCTGGGAAGATATCAAAAAGACATTGAGTGACGAAGAGAAGCTTACGCACCCTGCACGCTTTGCCTTAGTCGAAATCGAGAACATCTTCGACCCGGGACTTTTATTCGAGCCTATACACCGAGTATTTTTCAATATTTCGATGGATACATTCGATTCTCTTCTCTCATCGTTCTGCTCTTCCTTCAAGAAGGAAAAGGTTGCGTGCCCCAAGTGCCT
>CAVJEL010000071.1:1758-7597 GCA_963648635.1 Ruminococcus intestinalis | reverse complement strand
CCCGAAAGTTCGAGTAGCTCGAGGAGGTACTTATCGTCCGGTACCCGGACAGCAAGGGTATTGCCATCAGGATAAGCTAGCACTGCTGTGAGCGCACACGGCCAGAGGGCGAGAATATCATCAGGGACTATAAGGCCGCTGGAAATAACCTGCTCCTTTGTCATAAGGACAATGAACGACTTACTCTGGGGTCTTTTCTTTATCTCATATATTCTCTCGCATCCTTCCGGGGTAACGGTGGATGAAATACCGTAAATCGTATCACAGGGTATAATCCCCACTTCTCCCCTTTTAAGCCTCTCTGCAACAAGTGGGATGTTATCGAATGAATAATCAATAATTTCTGCCATTTCCTTTTCTCCTTTTTATTAATGGAATGAACGCGAAGATTAGAAGGGAGTAAAGAAGCGTGATTGAGAAAGATATCAGAAAAATCCAACGTGTCTCTAAGTAATGAGCCTCTGTATTCTCCACATCTACCGGGCGAGAAGTGACGGGGTCGAATATAACATCATCGGCAAATGAATATACGAGCTCCTTTTCCCTTGTGTCCTCCGTCTTCACGCTCTCTGTTCGCCTCCTGAGCGAGTTAACCGTCCCCTCTTTTTCTCTCACTTTTTCCTCCACGCGCGTTATTTCCTTCTTCAATGCGTTATTCCTCATAAGCCCATCGGGGGAGAAAAAAATATAGAGAAGGACAAAAGAAAGCGCGAAAATGGCGAAAACAGATAGAACTTTAAATCTTGTATTCATATTTTTATATAGTTATAATACTATATTGTAGTGCTTAACAACAGCACTTCACGGGAGGAAAAAAATGGCTAGAGCCAAAAACACATGGAAGCTCGTTCTGACAAGCGTGGTACTTTCAATTCTGATTCTTGCTGCCTTTACTGCAGTCTTCATCAATCTCATTGTACCGTCATATAACATAAGCCGTGAACAGATTTATACTGTTCTAACAAGAGCACTTCCCATCCTCATAGGACTCTTGTTTATTGAAATTGCAGTTGTCTCATCCTCCCGTGGAGATGACTCCTACAAAGACAACATCGATAAGCTTGCCCCCAATGCCTACGACTCCCCGCTCTACACAAATCCCGTCGATGACCCGATTTCCCCCAAGAGTCCTCAGGGAGGCGAATACAACGTTACAAAAACAGAGAGTGTTGTAAAGGAAGTTATAAAGGAAGTTCCGGTTGAGGTTGTTAAGGAAGTTGTAAAAGAAGTTCCAGTCGAGGTTGTCAGGGAAGTACCGGTAGAAGTTGAAGTCATCAAGGAAGTTCCTGTTGAGGTCGTCAAGGAAGTTGTAAAGGAAGTTCCAGTAGAAGTCATCAGAGAAGTTGAAGTTCCTATCATCAAGGAAGGCGAACTCATAATCAGGGAAAACTACACTCCGATTGAGATAAAGGTCAAGGAAGAAGTAGTTGTCGAAAAGCCAGTTGAGGTCGTCAAGGAAGTTCCTGTCGAAGTCGAAAAGGAAGTTCCAGTTGAAGTTGAGGACGAAGAGTACCTTTCGTTCCGCGATGCACTTGACGAGGAAATCCGCGAGGCTCAGAGTGTCGGCTACCCTCTCACTCTTGTTGCTGTCAATGGAAACGAAGAAGAGAAACTCTCCTCTGTCTTCGAGGCACCGTCCTTCTTCGATAACGGCAACACATACATTATCCTGCCGTACACAAGAAAGAAAGATATCGCGAGAAAAGCAAAGGTTGCAGAAGCTAGTGTCCTCGAGATGGATAGTAAGAGCACAGCAGATAGTATGCTCAAGGCAGTAATCTAAGTTGAGTTTGTTCTCAGTAAGGCACGGGAAACCGTGCCTCTTCTTTTAGTCTTTAAGCGGAATTGAGAATGACATACGGTCCTTTGTGAGGATAGTGTTGGGAAATACTTCCATCGCTTCCCTATGGAGTCTCTTGAGCTCCCAGTCCTGGTAGCGCGGTGAATAGTGCTGTAGGCATAGCATCTTGCACTCGCCGTCACGTGCAATGAGCGCCGCTTGACCGGCAGTCATGTGTTTCTTTTCGATGGCACTATCAAGGAGGTCGTTGGAAAACATACTCTCACAGAAGAGAATATCGGAACCGCGGACAAAGTCGGAGATTTCAGGAAAGTAGAGAGTATCTGTTATGTAGCTGAACTTCCGCCCTTCTCTTTCCTTTCCCATAACATCTTCGGGATGAACAGTCCTACCGTCGGGTAGCATTACGCTCTCCCCCCTCTGTAAGCGCCCGAAAAGAGGGCCCTTCGGAACACCGAGAGCGAGGGCTTTATCGGGGAAGAACTCGCCCTTTCTTTTGTTTTCGGTGAGCGAATAGCCGAAGCATGGCTTTGTGTGATTGAGAGGAAATGCAGATATACTATACTCATCGTTTGAGCATATAACGCCCTTTTCAACGGGTATGAATACAATTTCATAGTTGATGTACATATCGAGAATACGTCTTGATGACTCGATGTACTCGGAGAGTCTCTCGGGGCCGTATATATATAACGGCTCATCCCTATCAACCTGACTCGATAGCATCAAGAGTCCCGGTAGTCCCGTTACGTGATCGGCGTGCATATGGGAGATGAAGATGGAGGAGATTTTCTTCCACTTGAGATTGAGCATCTTCAGCGATACCTGTGTACCCTCCCCGCAGTCGAATAAAAATAGTTCCCCCTCGCGACGCAGAAGGGAGGACGTAAGAAAGCGCCCGGGAATGGGCATCATACCGCTAGTACCAAGAGAAAAGACCTCTAAACTCATAATATAGAGAATTTACAACAGTTAGGCCTTTTTTTCCATCACTCCCCTCTCAGCTCTTTTCCGAGTTCAATGCCTCTTGTTCTCCAAAGCTCCACTCTGAGAGTCAGGGATGAACATAAAATCATCAAGACCAGCATGATAGAGAGGCTCGACCAGGGTATGTTGAGCGTAAATGACGATATATAGTACTCGACAATCTCTGGCTCTTTGAGGGCAACGAGTTCAATCATCGAGGGCGAGAAAAGCGATAAGACAAGGCCGAAGAGAAGACCGAGGACGGAGGAAATAAATACAGTGTTTATCGTCATCTTCCTGTATATCCTCCTCACTTCCTTCTCGCTCATTCCCATGAGGCGGAGAAAGGCAATGCCTTTCCTGTCGCGGGATGTGTAGATGTGGGCTATATCAGAACTGAAGAAGGCAGCGAGTAAGGCAACAAAGACAAGAATAATGTAGAGGATCATAATCGACTGGTCGACGTTGAGGCAAAGGGAAGCATACTTCGTCTTATAAGAAACTGCGTTAACGCCGTCTTTTCTGAGTGCGTCGACGACATCCCTTACGTCATCACCCTTCTTAAGTAGTATTTCATATGTGGAGTCACCGTCAGCGAAAGAAATATCGACAAAGGCAAGGTAGCGGTCGAGCTGTGCGTATCCCGAGGAATATATTCCACTCACCGTCATCAACACCGGTCTTCCTCGTCCGTTCTCACTTTCATATAAAAGCACCGTCATCCTGTCGCCGATTGAAAGAGAAAGGAGCTTCGCTAAGCTCGAGCTGATGATTATCCCGTTTTTATATTCGCCCTCGCCCTCTTCAAGCTTCATGCCTTCTCTTCTTTCTCCCGAGAAGTAGCTCTCTATATTGACTCCCTTAAGGTGCACGAGGCTTTTGCCGGCGGAGGCATAAATAATACCGTCTGCCGTCTTAACTTCATCTATTACAGCACCGTCATACATCGAGACATCCACTTCTTGATCGGTTTCTATGCTTCCGCATCCGAGAAGAACAATCATGCGGTCGATAGCGGATGTCATTGAAGATATAAACACCATTACAAATGTAAGTAATAGAACAATGAGAAAGACAATGAGGGCGGGAGAATAGTGGGAGAGTATATACCTCCCCTTCATCCCTTCTCCTGACTTACGCTTGAGGTAAAGCGATGAGCACTCATTTTTCATAGAGTACTCCACCTTGTAGAGAAAATAGCTTATCTGCCTTCGATGCAAATGAAGAGTTGTGCGTGACAAGAACTAAGCCTTTCTTCTCCCTCTTTACGGCCTTGAATAAGACCTTTTCCACCGTAAGTCCCGTCTCTTCGTCGAGGCTCCCTGTCGGCTCGTCAGCAAAAACGACGCTGGGGGAGGATGAGAGTGCGCGTGCAATTGCGGTACGCTGCCTCTCTCCGCCACTAAGGATGGAGGGCCTGAAGTCAGCTCTGTTTTCCATAGAAACAAGGGAGAGGTAATAGCGCGCCTTCTCATAGGCGTCTTTCTTCTTCTCGCCTCTTATTAAGAGCGGCATTGCGACATTCTCGAGTGCTGTAAAATCCTCAAGGAGCATCGATGACTGGAAGACAAAGCCCATGTGGGTGTTTCTTAATGTCGAGAGTGCACTATCAGAAAAAAAGGAGACTTCCTTCCCGAGGTAATAAATCTTTCCGCTTGTTGCTGTTGTCAGTAGCGCTGCAACGGAAAGAAGCGTAGACTTCCCAGACCCGCTCTTTCCCGTTATTGCTATCGACTCTTCGCTTGAGAGCGTGAGGTTTATACCTTTCAATATTTCGAGTCTCTCTCCACCTGTGGGGGAGGAAAATGATTTTGTTATATTCTCCATTTTCAAAAGTTCATTCGGCATAAAGCACCTCACTTATTTCTTTTTTTTCGCGTTTCCTGCTTTCAAAGAAAGTAAAGATAACAGTAACAAGTAGCATGAAAAGCGAGAAGAATAAAAATCCACCGTAGGGCAGTGACAGCGTAAGAGATAGAATATGTGTGGAGTTATTACTTATTATTTCCAATAGTTCCAGCACTCCCAGAGATAGTACATAGCCCAGGGCAATTCCGAAGAGAATTACTAAGGAAAATGACAATAGCGACAGCATTCTTATTTTCCCCTTCTTCAAGCCGAGTATCTCAAGCTCCGCCATCTCCTTCTCACGCACCGAGAAGAAAAGAACAACGCTCGATTTCGTCGAGACAGCAATTATTATGAAGAGTAGCGACAGCACTCCATACATCAGCGTCTTCTCGACAAGAAAGGCACCATATAAACTACTCTCAGCTTCCTTCCATGATGTGACGGAATACCCGTTTTGAGTAAGGAGCGCAGCGTCCTTTTCGCTTATTCCTCTCACTGCCGTCTTCAGACTGGCGTTTTCGTCGGCATCCGTTAGAGGCAGAAAGAGCATTGTGTCGTCAAATTCGCTCCCGAGTGCCGTCCGGTATATTCCGCTTATCTTATAGCTTTCGCTTTTGAGCGTCGTTATCGCCCGCCCCGACTTCAACATCGATAGCGTCACGTCGTCAAAGCCGTTCTTGAGGTAGAAGGAGAAAGGAACGGCAAGAGTTGATGCGTCCCCTATATAGTACTCAACGCCCCCGTCATATGACGAGTCTATATACCTCACAAGAAAGGAGCCCTCTTCAGATAGTGCCTCACCCTCTCCATATACAAAGACTTCACTCTCAGGTAGTAGTGCCTTTATTTCATCTTCGTAATTGCCGTCAACTACATAATCAAAGGACCTGACGTCCCTTATCGATATAAAGCGCGATGACTGGAGATAAGTCATTATCGAGATGACGACAACAGTCACAACGAGGCTCAAGGCCACGGTAAGCATAATCCTTATAGACCTTGACTTCAGTGACTTTGAGTGTGGAAATCCATAACGGAGGGAGAGAAAAAGCATCATAGTGAATATGCCTCCTTTATCCTCTTTCCGTCCCTGTCGTAGATAAAAACGTAAGTAGGCTTATTATTTATGTATCTCGTCTCTTCTATCGTCCCGTCAGCGAGAGTCCGGCGCTGAGTTACCTTCTCACCCGAAGTGTTGTAGGTGGATAGAATATCGCCATC
>CAVJEL010000071.1:0-1505 GCA_963648635.1 Ruminococcus intestinalis | reverse complement strand
ACAAAGTAGTTGTCGCTGAGGTACACACCTTCGTCAAGAACACGATAATACAAGAGGTCACCATTCTCTGTTGTTGTGTACTCCACATTCTCTATAAGAGTGCCGTTAAGTGAGTAGTTGTATCCCGAGAGAATGGAGCCCGAATAAAAGTAGTTGTATTCTTTTCTGCCGTCACTGTTCTCAATAACCCTGCGCTCTATTTTGCCGTTAAGGGAAAGAAAGACAGTCTCCGTCTCATCGTCAGTTTTCTCCGTCCAGCCTGAGGAAGTGTATTCCTTCCTCTTCTTCTCTATACCGTCGGAGTAGAGAACACTTGTGCTATCGTCCTCGTAAAGCACCCAGCCGTCAGACGAAAAGGCCTCAAGCTCCCCCTTCTTCTGCCCGAGTTCATTTGAAGAATACCATCTGGCAAAGAGAGGGAGAACAATGGATAAAAGAGAAAGAAGAACGGCTATTTTCTTCAATTCTTACTCTCCATTCCTATAAGGGCGTTAAGATACTCCTCCTTATCGAAAGGATGAATATCTTCATACTTCTCGCCCGTTCCTACAAAGACAACGGGAAGAGATAAGGTCTTTCCTATCTGAACAAGTGCTCCGCCCTTTGCAGCTGAGTCGTACTTCGTGAGAATAACGCCGTCGAGTTTTACAGCCTGGTTGAAGAGCACAGCCTGGCTCAGGCCGTTCTGGCCGGTAGTTGCATCGATGACGAGGAACTTCTTGTAGTTCTTTTCGTCAACTCCTCTGCCCTTTACTATCTTATCGATTTTCTGGAGCTCCCTCATGAGGTTCTCCTTGTTGTGCATACGGCCCGCAGTGTCGATGAGGACTAAATCATCCTTCTGGCTGACGGCTGAAGTCACCGCGTCATATACTACAGCTCCGGGGTCGGATCCTGTGTGCTGTTTGACTATTCTCATCCCCAGTCTCTCTGCGTGTATATCGAGCTGGTCGACAGCAGCGGCACGGAATGTATCTGCTGCGGCAAGAAGGACCTTCTTGCCCTTCTTTCTGTAGTACGATGCCATCTTTGCTATCGTTGTTGTTTTCCCCACTCCATTGACACCGAGAATCATAAAGACGTTTACGCCGTCGTTGAGTTCTAAGGGGTACGGGTTGACATACTCTGAGAGTATTTCCTTCATCTTCTCTTGTAGTACTTTGCCGTCTGTTATCTTCTCCTTCTTTGCTGTCTCTCTGAGAGCGGTGGAAATCTCGTCTGTGAGTTTAGCGCCGAGGTCTCCCTCTATCAGCGCATCCTCTAACGAGAGGAAGAACTCCTCGTCGATCTTACTCGACGAGAACAAACTCTTTATCTTTTCACTGAATTTACTGAATAATCCCATTGTATTTTCCTTATAGTCCAGTTTTAGCAGAGTTGAAGTAATCAACTGCACTCTGCACCAGGTTTATTAATGATACTACCGAGCACCCTGTAAAAACAACCTTACTTACACTTCCGAGTGTCTCGGAATAGTAATTAGAAATTGCCGTCGATGCTGTATA
>CAVJEL010000070.1:7706-9884 GCA_963648635.1 Ruminococcus intestinalis | reverse complement strand
GTTATGGTCTCTTGATAATCGGAATTGTGAAAGTATGAGTTTTGTACTTTCAACGATGTTCCTCTTGGCAGTTGGCATGGAGGAATCTACAATATTAATGACGTAGAGCTTCATCGAGTGTATGACGGTAGAAGCAGATAAAGAAAGGAGAAAAGCAATGTTTGATAGAGTAGACGACGAGAACTTGATGATTGTATCGACTGTTGAAGAATATGCTTTTCTTCACAAAATGAAGACTACGGACGTCTTGATGTTATTCAAGAAAAATAACATAGCCTCAATTCTAAGATCTCAATATGATGTTCTTCATATGCTTGATATCAGGGACAGCGTGTCGATGGTCGAGAAGATTCTTGAGAGGGAATGCGTATGAAGATGACGGTATATCATGGTACGGATTCTCTCTTTGAAAGGATTGAGCTCGATAAATCAGATAACTACAGAGATTTCGGCAGGGGCTTCTACACAACCACCATATCTAGTCAGGCAGAAAGCTGGGCTAGAAACAAAAAACTCCGTAACGGCAGCAGATATGGCTATGTATATGTGTACGAGTTGGAAATTCCTGATGATTTCATGGTGAAGAAATTTGACGGACTTTCTGTTGAATGGCTTGAGATGATAAAAGAAAACAGAAGCTGTGGCGGCATCCAGCACAATTTTGATATCCTCATCGGGCCGGTTGCCAATGATGATACCCGTGTGACCATTTCAAGGTATATTGCAGGAATTTATACAGCGGACGAAGCAATCAGAAGGCTTGAATATTCAAAGGTGAATGATCAGGTGACGTTCCACACAGATAGGGCAGTCAAAGCATTGAAATTTATCAGGAGGTATACCGTTGAGTGAGAAGTATGTGTATCACGGGATAGATATCACCCTGGACGTTTATGATAAAATAAAGTCCGTAGTGGAACTGATTGCTGAAAAGGAGAAGCTATCATTCGAGGATGCCTACCTTGAGTTTTCCAAGTCGTCTGTGTATAGAGCATTGCAGAATACAGAGACTGTTATGTGGGAAGAAAGTCCTCAATATATAATGACTCAGTTCTACAAAAAGAAGAAATAATGTCGTCTTACGCCAGGACACACAGTTTGTTTGGTGCCATGCTGAAGGCTGAACTCATGGTGGACTGGATGGGTAGGATTTTCCTGGCATTTCCAAAACTCAAGAAAAAATCAAGTTTTGGAAATAAGACAATGTCGGCTGTTATTCTACGGGGATGCTGTGAAGATGGATTTACGGAGAGTTTATGGTCCTTCGATAATCGCCACTATTGGCGGGGTAATGGAATTTCGTGCTCTGAAGAATCAACGTAATTGTGATTATGATAACAACTGTGTGGATGCTTTCACTTGACGAAAACAACACTAATAAGGCAAATTTTAAGTCAGGAGTTGTTATATGAAAGGCGCGTTTTTATATGTTGATGCAGGAAAGGGCCATTATATACCGGCTGTCGCTTTGAAAGACGCTTTTGTAGATATGGGACATGAAGCAGTCGTCGAGGACCTCTTCATAGTCTTCCGTCTTCCCTTCTTCAAGTGGGTGAGTAAGTATTACTGGCGTTTTCTTCTTCGTCATCCAAGCCTTGAGAAGAAGGTGAATAAGATTTCAAATAACCGCAGTGCTCATGATTCATTGAGGGCGCTCAGTGTCGATAGAAAGGCAATAAAACACTTCAAGAGCTGGTTTGAAAAGGAGAAGCCAGACTTCTTGATGTCGACGAACTTCATGGGGGCAACACTTCTTCCTGCCGTTCTTAAACGTATCGGGGTCGAGTGTCCCGTCTACGACTATGCAGCGGACCTCTTTGATCAGGTGAAGGCCGGAGTCGACGATAATCTTACAATGTGCTACATCTCCACCCAGATAGGAGTTGAACATACAGTCAGGATGGGCCAGGACAGGAGTAAGGTCAAACTCTGTCCGTTCCCGCTTTCAAAGAAATTCGAAGTATGTAAAAAGATGAGCAAACAGGAAGCGAGGAAAAAGCTTAATCTCAAGGATAAGTTCACGCTTCTATGCAATCTCGGCGGAGAGGGAATCGGCAACCCGAAGTTCCTTTACGGTCTTGTTGAAAGAAATATAGATATCCAGGTAGTCGTAATCGGAGGTAGAAGTAAGACAACGGAAGTTGAGTTCAACCTCTTTAAAAAGCGCAATCCCGACTT
>CAVJEL010000070.1:0-6798 GCA_963648635.1 Ruminococcus intestinalis | reverse complement strand
GAGGACGAAGCAGTGAGCGTGATGAATTCGATTCTGCTCTCGTCAGCTCTTTCAAAGTCCCACGTTCCATTCGAGTGCCACCTCTTTGAAAAGGGTAAGCACGGCCTCTCGATATGTACCCATGATGTCAACTCATACGAAGAAGGTGCATCTGAGTGGCTTGAGCTTTTATTCAAGTGGCTGGAGAAAAAGCTTTCCTACAAACATTAGAAAATGGAATAAAAGGAAAGAAAAGGGAATAATCGTCTTGTTTATTTTCCCCTTAAGGGGAACAATAAGCCCATGAAATACATGGATGTGAAGAGTGCAAGTGAGAAGTGGGGAATAACTCCACGTCGTGTCCGAATCCTCTGCAATGACGGTCGTATAGACGGAGCTGTCAGAAACGGCTGGTCATGGGTTATTCCGGCTTCAACCCCGAAGCCCGGGGACGGCAGGGTCTTAAGGCGTTTCAAGGCCCTCGATATACGTCCCGGGACAGTCGATGTCGATACATTAAAGGACTTGAAGAGACTCCATCCCGTATCTGAATACTTTTCGTCTCCTTCCCTCAAGAGGCGTGTTGCACTTACGCTTTCCTCCCTCTTTGCGCTCTCGGGCGAGAGTGTGACGGAGGACGAAATCGAGAGAATTCTCTCGGGTTTCCTTGTTTATAACCTCAGCCTCAAGATTCATATCCTTACCGTAAACTTCTTCTCGCTTTTAAAAGAAGAGTCGAAGCGTGATGTAAAGCTTGGAGAAGGTGAATTAAAGAGGCTTTATGTATCACTTTTAAGGGGCGTTGAAGAGAGCGACGGCTCCTATGAAAAGGGTTATGTAATGAGAGGGGGAGAAAAGGTCGAGCGGGGGGACGCCATCGAGATAACCCTGACGCAATACGAAACGATGTGGTCGTCGATGCACTCGTTGTCGTCATCACTGCTTTTAACGGGCGAAATAATGAGAATAGCGCCGTACAAGGCCTACAGTCCGATTTTCTATTACCTTGTATTTTCATCTTCTCTCATGAGGGGAGGTTTCATTCCTCCGACAATTATGCCGTCCTCCCTCGACGAAGCAAAGGCAGCCTATGCACTTGTCTCCTCCAGAGGAGTCTATACAGATATGACGGCATTCATGGAAAGAATGCTTCTCAAGACATACGGGGAGATAGAAAAGGATGTATGACATTATTCTTAAAGACGGCCTTATTCTCGACGGCATGGGTAATAAGCCCTTCAAGGCCAATATCGCCATCTTTGATGACACTATCGCCCTTATTACTCCCCTTGAGATATCACGTGCGAGGCTTGTCATCGACTGCAGCGGGAAATACATATCGCCAGGCTTTATAGATGCACATACACACACTGACTTTCTTGTCCTAAGAGATGAGACGGCGGAGGCGAGAATCAGGCAGGGTATTACTACAGATATAAGCGGAAACTGCGGTATCGGAGTCTTTCCGTACAGAAATCCCGTCCTCAAGGATATGGTGAAGGATGTTCTTGGTGAATGGGATGACTGGAACTGGACGGACTTTACATCATTCAAAAGCTACTATGAGAAAAAGAAAATAGGAATTAACGAGCTCTTTTTAGTCTCCCACACGGCGCTTAGAACAGCCGTTATGGGTGAGGACTCGAGAAGAGAGGCAACAGAGGACGAGAAAAAGGCTATGTGCGACCTTCTTTCTTCTGAACTCGAAAGCGGGGCGGGAGGCTTCTCGACAGGGCTCTACTATTCGCCATGCGTTTACTCCGACAGCGATGAACTTGAGAGGCTCCTTGCTGTTGTAAAAGAAAAGGAAAAGATATTCACATTCCATCACAGAAGTGAAGGTAACGGTTGTTACGAGTCGCTTAAAGAAGTACTCGACTCAGCAAAAAAGACAGGGGTTAAAACCGAGGTTTCACACCTTAAGGCAATAGGGAGGGAGAACCAGACGGAAGTTGGAAGAATGCTCGCTTTAATCGAGGACTACCGTAATGATGGCCTTGATGTCAAGTTCGACCAATATCCATATACATTCGGCTCGACTTCTCTTTATTCACTTCTTCCTCCACGTATTCTTGCTTTAACGAAGCTCGAAATGCGTATGGCACTTTCCCTCGAGAGCGAAAGGGAGACGATAAAGAAGGAGATAAACGAGGATAAGACATGGGACAGCATATATCCACTAGTGGGACCGGACGAGATAAAGGCAATTTTCCTCTCGTCGTCTCCTCAATTCAATAATATGAGCCTCAGTCAGATTTCCTCTCTGATGGGTTATTCCGACCCCCTCGATGCGCTCTTCGACCTGTTGCGGGATGAGACGGGACTTGCCGTCATGACAGATACCACCGAAACGGAGGAGAGCCTCGAGAGGATAATGGTACACCACCTCATGTGCTTCGGCTCCGACAGTCTCTACTCCTCGCCTTATCCTCATCCGAGGTCCTACCATGCGGCAATAGAGTTCCTTTCACACTATGTAAGGGACAAGGGGCTCCTCTCTCTTGAGGAAGGTATAAGAAGAATGACGAGTGAGACGGCGTCCCGCTTCGGCCTGGGTGACAGGGGCGTAATCAAAGAAGGCAATAAAGCAGATATTACAGTCTTCGACTACAAGGCACTCAAATGCAATGATGATATGACAAACGAAGGAATTGAGGCAGTAATCGTCAACGGCCGGCTCTCCTTACTCAAGGGTGAGATATTCCCCGCCCTTTCCGGCAGGATACTCTAGTGAAACGAGAACTCACGAAGAAAGAGCAGAAGATAATCGGGATATCGAGTATAGTCATATTCGTTGTCTTCTCCGTCTGTATGCTTATCTTTATCGGCCTTCCCATTGTCAGAACTGCAAAGAACCCCGACGAGTTCAGGGCTTGGATTGACAGTATGGGGATATGGGGAAAGCTGGGGTATATCGGAATCTGTTTCCTACAGGTTCTTGTTGCAATAATACCCGGCGGCCCTATTGAAGTTGCAGGTGGCTACGCATTCGGCCACGTGGAGGCGACAGTACTCAGCACAATCGGCCTGGGACTGGGGTCCATAACTGTTTTTTTACTTGTCAGGAAATTCGGAATAAAGCTACTCGAGGTATTCTTCAGTAAGGAGAAAATAGAGGAGCTGGACTTCCTGAAGACTACAAAACAGCGTGATTTTTTGATTCTCCTTCTCTTTCTCATTCCGGGTACTCCTAAGGACCTCCTGTGCTTTTTCTGCGGCCTCACAGATATGCCCCTATGGATTTTCGCCCTCATGTCGACTCTCGGGAGAATCCCGGCAGCCTGGATAAGCAGTGTCGGAGGATCTGCAGCAGGGGAGAAGAGCTACACGATAGCCATAGTTATTGTTGTTCTCATCGTCGTCTTCACGCTCGCGGGTATTATTGCCTATAAAAAATTAGTTAAAAAAGGTAAGGAGAAAAACAGTGAAAACTAAGCTCTTCATTTTCGATATGGGCGAAGTGCTTGTCCTCGACGGCATGAACCTTCCATCAATAGCAGAACACCTTAATATCGAGCCGGAAGTGCTCGAAAAGGACTACAGAAAGTACGGCTACCCGATGATTGAAGGCTTTATGGATACATCCCTCTACATGAGACACCTCGAGACGGAATTCGGCTTAAAAATAGAAGGAAATATCTTCTCGTCTGTGTACTCCCCGCGCACAAACCTTTCCCTTCTTCCCGTCCTTGACATAATCAAAGAGAAAGGCGTTAGACTTGTCATAGGCTCGAATACCTTTCAGCCCCATGTCGATGTAATTGAAAAACTTCCAGAAAATCCCCTCGGCTATTTCGATAAACTCTACTTCTCCCACGAGATGGGAGTGTCGAAACCGTCGCTATCGTTCTTCAAGTATATCCTCGAGCGTGAGAAAGTGGCGGGAGACGAGACCTACTTTGTTGATGACAGGGAAGAGAACCTGAGAGCTGCAGAGGAGTTTGGGATTAAAACATTCCTCTACAGCGAAGAGAGAAACTCCTCTTTGATGGAGGAAGTGGAGCGTCTTCTCTCCTGAAAATTGTAGTTTTTGTATATTTACACCTTTTAAACTTGCTAATTGCTCTTTCCGGACTAAAAATAACTTCATGAAGCTTATTTATGTAGTAGAAGACCATGAAGTAATCAGAAACGGTGTTGTACAGTATCTTTCACTCTCAGGCTATGAAGCCGAAGGGTTCAAGTCGATAGCGGAGGCGAGGGAAGCCTTCAACAAGAAATCGCCGGACCTCCTTATTCAGGATGTCATGCTTCCCGACGGTGACGGCTTTGCCTTTGTTAAGGAGATGAAGGAGAAGAACGAACACCTTCCGGTAATCTTTTTAACTGCCCGTGTTGACGAGAGCGACAGAATTCTCGGCTTCGAACTCGGTGCTGATGACTATATAACAAAGCCTTTCAGCCCCAAGGAACTGGTACTTAGAATACAGGCACTCTTCAGACGCTTAGACGAGGGCTCGGGAAGTTCTAAGAACAAGTATACCTACCTTGACGGCGAGAATACACTTTATATCGACGAAGACATACATGAGATAAGGGTCAACGATACGCCGATTAACCTCACCGCTGCAGAGTGGAGGATTGTACTCTATCTTGTATCTAACGAACCGAACCTCATTACACGTGCCCAGATTCTCGAGGAGTGCTTCGACTACTCATTCGAGAGCTATGAACGTGTTGTAGATACACACATTAAGAACATAAGAACTAAGCTGAGGCCGGGTAACTGGATTGATACTGTCCGTGGCTACGGCTACAGGTTCTCGGGGAAGAAGGCTTAATGCATAGACAGCTTGCTCGGCTTTTCTTCGCCATAGTCCTCATCCTCATTGCAATAACGCTGTTGCAGGTTGCATGTATAACCGTCTTTTCAAAGAGGGTTATGTATACCTGGTCGGAGAGGGTATTCGATGAGTTTGCAGAAAACGTGGAGAAGTCGCTCGAGAATGCCGACGTGAGGAATGCCGACAATATATACGACTACGTATTTTCGAATTTAAGCGAAAGAATAAGTGGATTTGTCCTCAGAAGTGTAAACGGCGGCCAGATGCTGACATTCGGACAATCCGGGGACGGGTCGATTGTTCCCCAGCTTACAAACTTTGTCGGTAACAGCTTTTCTTATATCGAAGATACAACGGGACAGAGCACATCAACTTCCCGTACCGTACTCTACGAGCTTCCCGCTCCTGAGTATGAACTTGATATTACAATGGCAGACATTCTCGGAACCGAGATAGAGAGTGTCGATTTCTATAAGACACACTCGAAGGATAAGATAAACGTCCTCTATCCTTCGTCAATCAAGAAGGCCGATATAGCAGGAACGATATCTGTATATATAAACGGCTCCCTTGCCGCCTACCTTGATGTTCTCGTCTATGCTGTTGATTACTACACCCCGACATCGTTCATCCTCCAGGAAATATATAAAGTCCTTGCATTCTCGATTCCTCTAATTCTTATCGTCGGCTTTGTTCTTGCCTACTTCGTATCAAGAGGAACAGAAAAGCATGTAAAGAATATAGAGAAGGCCCTGTCGCTTCTTTCCACAGGTCACTTCGATGTTACGATTCCAGATACCAAGATAACGGAGTACAACCAAATCGGCGCATCAATCGAGGCATTAGGACGCGACCTAAGACGTCACTCGGCATCCCGTAAGGAGTGGATACGTAACATCTCCCACGATCTTAATACTCCTGTCACAAGCATGAATATGATTCTCGAGGGTGTGACCGACGGACTCTTTCCTCTCACAATTGAGACAATAGAAACACTGAAGAAGGAGAATGATACACTCAAGGAAAGAATACAGAGTGTATCGTATTACTCGTATCTTCTATCTCCTGATGTAAAGTGCTCGAAGAGTGAACTTGTCCTTAAGGATGAAGTCGAAACAGCACTTTATAAAGTCAACGGCAACGTCACGCTATCATTTGACCCATCAACCATTGTATATGCTGATGATACTCTCATTGTAAGGGCGCTTGAGGAAGTATTGCAGAATGCAATTGAATACCGCACCGGCGATAATCCTCCCGTCATCACGACAGGGGAGGAAGGCAATAACCTTGTTATCGAAATTGTCAACGACGGTAATCTTCCCGACCCGCTCCCGCTCTTCTTCGAGCCGTGGAGCCGCGGCGACCAGTCACGTACAAGCGGGGGCTCGGGACTGGGACTCAGTATTGTTTACCAGATAATGGAGCTCCATAATGGTACTGTTGATATAACAGGAGAAGAGGGGAAGGTTAAAGTTAAGTTAGAATTTCCATGCCTTGACTACGTTTCCGTTGTCTAGAGAAATAATCGAAATCCCGTTTTCATCCCATACTCCGTAGCTCGGCTCGCTTCCGTTTTTCGGAATTGTTGTCGAGCCCGGATTGAAGAACAGGACTCCATCCTTTTCTTCGAGTACCGGAATGTGTGTGTGGCCGCTCATGACGATATCGGAGCCGGTGTAATCGAGGTCATGATGGCCATGCATCAAAAATACCTTCTTCCCGTTGATTTCAACCCGCTTCGAGTCATCCATTATAGGGAATGGCAACACCATCTGATCAACCTCTGCGTCACAGTTTCCCCTGACGGCGACAATACTGTCCTTCATATCTGATAGGAGTGGTATGACGCCCTTCGGCCTATAGTGTTCAGGTAAATCGTTTCTCGGCCCATGATATAACAAATCCCCGAGAAGTATTACTTTGTCAAAGTTCCCATTTGCCCATATGTCATGTATTTGCGACGCTCTGTATTCCGAGCCGTGTATATCTGATGCGATAAGTATTTTCATGACTGTATTATCCTTTTTTTCCT
>CAVJEL010000069.1:0-9910 GCA_963648635.1 Ruminococcus intestinalis | reverse complement strand
GATGTCTCTTTACGGAGAACTGTGTATCTTCCTCTCTGTCGAATATAAGCTTAATTGGCTTTCTCACTACGTTTTCGGCAACAATAAGCGGTCCGCAAAGAACATCGGGGAAGTTTTCCTTTCCTCCGAAAGCACCGCCTGTCGTGCACTGCCTGACAACTACCCTGTCGTAAGGAAGGTCTAAAAGAGCAGCGACACTCTTTCTTATGTAGAACGGACACTGCGAGGAAGCATAGAGAATATATTTGTCGCCTTCCATGTCGACAAGTGCACCGTTTGTCTCGAGATGGACGTGCTCCTGCCATCCCGTGTCGACTCTCTCTTCTATAATCTCGTCAGCCTCGGCAAAAACTTCGTCCATGGGACGCCCTTTCTCACAGTAAAGGGAGCAGAAGATATTGTTACCCTTCTCCGGGAACATCGGACCGCCGACACACGCGAGGCCGTCATCGATTGTGACAGCCGGAGTCTCCTCCTCGTACTCAATCTTAATGTTATCCTTGATTGCCTTGAGTACAGTTCTATCGGGTCCTACCACGAGGCCGATTGTCTCACCAACATATAAAACATAATCCTTTGCAAAAGCACGCCAGTCCTTTGCAATCATCCACAGCTCGTTCTTTCCCTCCGGTGGGATATCATCAGCGGTGATGAAGTAATACCCTTCGGGTAACTCAGGCGTCGTTATGCTCTTGATTTTACCTCTCGGGCATGTCGAACGTACCATGTATGCGTATTGCATATCGGGAAGGAAGAGGTCCGAAACATATATTGCCTCACCACGGGCCTTGGTTTTTGCATCGATTCTGACAATCTTATCTCCAATTTTTGTAGGCTGCACTTTATCCTCCATAACCATTGTATTTTATTTCACACAATGGACGAATTCTCTCTATTCAAAGACAGGGGGATGTTCCGTCCCCCTATCGATAAGTTTAAAACTAATTCCGTTTTCGAACAATATTCTTTTGTCCGATTACGGCTTGATTTTGTCGACAACCTTCCAGAGTTCTGTCGCAATTTCTGCGGCTCTCTTATAGATTTCCTCTGCATCCTTTCTTACAAAGTGATGGTTCTCGAATAAGAGTTTACCGTTGACGATTGTCGAGTTGACGTGTCCTGAACTCATTCCCCAGACAAAGTGTCCCGGAGCATTTGCACTGACAAGCGGTGTCGGGTTGTTGTAGTCGAGTAATGCTAAGTCTGCCGTATAGCCCTCCGCTACTCTACCCAGCTTAATTCTTCCGCCGAACTGAGACTCAACGAGCCTGTTACCTCTGTTGAGAGCCTCCAAGAAATTAGCCGGCCACCAGGGACCACCCTCGTCCTTATGCTTGAAGAAGCCGATCTTTATCTCTTCGAACATGTTGCCACCGCAGCCGTCCGTGCCGAGACAGAGATTCTTAATCATCGGAAGCTTTGAGTTGTACCCGATATGGTTGTTCATATTCGAGCGCGGGTTGACTGCAAAGAAGCAGTTACGCTCGTTGATGAGTTCAACTTCCTTCTCGGAGAGATGTACGCCGTGAACAATGAGTGTCTCTGGCCTCAATAGTCCAAAGGAGTCAAGCCTCTCTGCAATGTCCTTGTTGTAGAAGTGGTGTGACCATACGCTGTCATAGCTTGCCTCTGCAACGTGGAGGTGCATTCCGCGTCCTGTTTTATCCATGGCGTCGCTCATCATCCTCAGGCCGTCATCTGGAATTGTGAAAGGCGCATGTCCGCCGATTGTAGCTTCACAGAGCACATTCTCACCCTTACTTCTTCTCTCGTCGACTTCTTTTGCAAACCTGATATTTTCGTTTACGCCGTCCTCAATCTCCTTCATGCCGCCGTTACGGTCTGTAACTTCATAGCATGTGCTACCTCTGACTCCTATCTCCTCCATACCCTTTGCAATAGTGGAGAGACTTCCCTCGATGTAGGAGGGAGATGCATGATGGTCGACACAGCTTGTAGTACCCGAGCTAATTGCGTCGAGGGAGCATATGAGGGATGAGTAGTATGTACTCTCTTCCTGAAGGCCCCTATCGAGTCTCCACCACCATTCCTTGAGTACCTGGATGAAGTCGGTCTGAGGCCCGGCAGATATAAGCATGCCACGGCTGAGACCTGAGTAGTAGTGATGGTGTGCGCATACGTTACCCGGAATAAGGGTTTTACCCCTGCCGTCGATAACTTTTTCCGCAGTCAATCCTTCACTCTTATTTTTTCCAACTGCCTTAATTAGGCCGTTCTCGATTACAACATCGACATCCTCCTCAACCTCGAAAGGAGGCTGAGTCTGGAATACTCTGACATTCTTTATGATGATATCTGCCATATTTTACTCCTCCACAGGTCCTAGTAGATACGAATACGATAAGAATACCGTCTCGATAACAGCCTTTACTCTTTCGTCTACTTCTGCTTCTACAAAACCGTCAGCGTTGATTCTGCCCTCGATTACCTTATCGCCAAGGCGGATAAGTAGCTCGTCATTCTCTGTGTAGAATCCACTGTTCGAGCTGTTCTCAAAATCATCCTTTCTACTGAAGAGAGTAAACTTCTTGAGGTAAGGTCCTCCGTCGTGCGGACAGAATGCGAGACAGTTACCACATTCATTACAATATGCGTCGAGATGGAGAATCTGGAACGGATCCTCAAAGAGTCCGGTATCTCTCAAATCGAGCATGACGTTTGCTCTGTTGGGGCACACCTCTGCACACTTGTTGCAATAGTAGGAGCATTCGATACATCTCTTTGCTTCTCTCTCGAAGAACTCTTTTGCCTTGCTTCCTCTTCTGAGGGACGGTGTAATCTGAGCCTTCTTTTCTCTGATGGATGAGAAGAACGAGTCTTCCTCCTCTCTTATTTCATCCATCTCGTCATCGTCGTACTCTTCTTCGTCTTCTTCCTCAGTCTCCACTGAAGCACAAGCCTCGCATTCGCATCCTTCATCGTGGCCGTCGTCCTCTTCGAGAATCTTGTCATAGACGGCATCGATTGCCTCGTCAACTGCAGCCTGTGCGGAAGCTATACACCTTACAACCGTACTCGGGCCTGTCTTCGTGTCCCCGATAATCCAGACGTTCTTCTCGCCTTCAACTCCGATAGCATTCAATACGGCCTTATCCGGCTTCTCGCCGATAGCTGTGATGAGGTATGTGCAATCAAGCGTCATTGTCTCTCCGCTATCGACAGGCTTACGGCGTCCAGATGCATCCTTTTCACCGAGAACCATCTTCGAAAGAGTAAGTTTGCCGTCTGTGAAGTCAACAGGGTTAGCAAGGAAGATGAACTTTATGCCATCCGAGAGTGCTGCTTCGTACTCTTCTCTATCTGCCGGCATTTCGCCTTCGCTTCTTCTGTAAACAACAGTGACATCCTCGACACCTGCTGTTCTCTCAGCCATTCTTGCTGCATCCATTGCAGTGTTACCACCGCCTGTGATTACAACGTGCTTACCGAGATTAATCTTTTCGCCCTTCTTACTTCTGAAGAGGAAAGATACTGCACTTTCCCTCTCGCCGTTCCCCTTGACGCCGCTATCGTTGGGCTCTGTAGCACCGACTGAGACGAATATGTACTCATAGCCTTCGCTTCTGAGTTCTTTGATTGTCTTTTCCGTATTGAAGACGAACTTTACGCCCTGGTCCTTGATGAAGGCGACATCCTTATCTACGGCAGATGACGGAATACGGAATTCAGGAATAACGTTCTTTACAACACCACCAGCTGTGCTCTCCTTTTCGAAGAGGGTGGTATCGAAACCGGCAAGGGCAAGGAAATAGGAAGCGCTCAAGCCTGCAGGACCGGCACCGATTACAGCTGCCTTTACATCCTCCGGCTCATCAACCTTAGCCCAGAAATCCTTCTTATATTCGTCAAAACCAAGCTCAGCGCAGAGTCTCTTGACTTCCCTTATCTCAACCGGGCCCTCATAGTCCATTCTCGAGCAATGGTTCTGGCACTGGTGGTCGCAAATCCATCCTGTAATATTAGGTAGTGCGTTAGATGAATAGATTAAGGAAAGTGCTTCGCCGAGTCTTCCCTCTCCCGCAAGTGCAACGTACTCCGGAATAGGCTGGTGGATAGGACAAGCCTCTACACAAGGAGCAACATAGCAATCGAAGAGCTCGAGAGGTGTTCCGACCTTTGCCGAATACGTTCCTCTTGTCTTCTTTGCTGCAATACCTGATGGAGATGAGACTGTCTCGACGAACTTTCTCAGTTTCGATACGTCTATATGGTCCATCTTCCATGCGTTATGTGCTTCGTTGCATATCTCACAGAGCTGCTTCATCTTTGCGTATCCACCGGGGTGAAGCATATCGGTAGCAAGGGTAATCGGGTGAATTCCAGTCTCGAAAAGTTCCTTTACTGAGAGTGCAGATACACCGCCAGAGTAAGAAATCGGAAGTGTTCCGTTGAATTCCTCGGATAGGATGAGTGCAACACGAGACGAAAGCGGAAGAAGAATCCTTCCCGAGCCGTAGCGCTCGTCTCCCGGGAGTACATCTTGCGGGTTGACGTTGCCGAGGGTGTTTGTAAGCTTGACACCGAACTTCCTGCCTTCCTTCTTTGCCAGGTCTACAAGACGGTGGAGCATTGCCTTTGCGTCCTCAAGCTGCAAATCGTGCTCGAAGCTCTCTCTCTTGAGGACTACATAATTATAGCCGAGGGAATCGAGTACGCCACGGACAGTATCATAACCAAGTAGTGTTGGATTGAGCTTAACAAAGGTATCGAGTTTCTTCTCGGTAAGGAGGTAGCTGCAGATAGCCTCGATTTCCTTCGGTGGGCATCCGTGCATTGTAGATACCGTCACGCTCGGGCAGATGTTTTTGCTGATTTTGTCCAGTGTCTTCTCGGCCTTCTCCTTCCTGTCCTCGAGTCCTGTGCCGTCGAGAATGCCGTCGTCGAGAAGTGCCTTTGCCTCTGCGATGTATGAGTCGAAGAGAGGCTTTTTCCCGGCATCAATCATGCTGTCGATGAAGACCTGCATCTTCTCCTGTTTTATACCTTCAAGGTTGTAGCCACATGACATATTGAAGATGAAGGAAGGTTTATCAACAACCTTGTCCTCCATGAGCGCTTCAATCAAGTGAAGCGCAATCCATGCCTTAAGATATTCGTCATAAGCCTTCTCGAGTGTGTACTCGGTAGACCACTCAACGTTGTAGCCTTCGTCCCTTGCATCAATACACGGCTTTGCAATCTCGAGGTGATCCATAATCTGGACGGTCTTGAGCTCGATGAATCTTGCACCCACAAGGTAGGATGCGATTATATTCTGACAGAGCTGTGTATGCGGGCCGGCAGCAGGACCTACGGGAGTCGAACACTTCTGATTGAAGACATTCACCGAATGCTTGTTTTTATCATAGTAGAACTGCTCTTTGTTGATACTGAAAATTGAATCATGGTTTTTATACTCTCCGGCTATTCTGTTTATAAGCTCGGAAAAGGGAATGGGTCTCATTAAATCCGACATGTTTTTCTCCTCTTAAACGGGATTACCGTATTATTATTCTACCCCACTGGTGCTCAAAGTCAAATAAGAAATGCAACAATTTGCAACACGCACAACAGGCTGTTAAGCAACCCTTTTTCTGTGCTACACTCATTCCATAAGGAAAATAAAAATGGTTGAAAGAACATTTATTGCAATCAAGCCCGACGGAGTCCAGAGAGGCCTCATCGGAAAGCTAATTACACGTATCGAGGAAAAAGGTTACAAGATTATTGCACTCAAGATGCTCGAAGTAACACCTGAGCAGGCGGCTGCACACTATGCTGAGCACGTAGGAAAACCCTTCTATCCAGGACTTGTCAAATTCATCACATCGGCCCCGATTGTCGCAATGGTCGTTGAGGGAGAAGATGCAATCTCGGGAATGAGACAGCTTATGGGTAAGACAAACCCATCCCAGGCTGAGGTCGGAACAGTAAGAGGAGATTTCTCCCCTCTCATGAGCTACAACTGCATCCACGGCTCTGACAGCCCCGCTTCTGCAGAACGTGAAATCGCAATCTACTTCAAGCCTGAAGAAATGTGCACAAAGTGGAAGACAGTATTCGAAATCATCAAGGAAAACCTTGAGAAATAACAACAATAGGGGCCACTACAAAAGGTGGCCCTTATTGAACATTGTTATAAGATGAGGATATAGAGGGCAGATTTTTCTCCTGAAACGAGAGAGAGACTCTGACAAGAAAGAAGACAAAGGAGATTGACAGAGATGATTTTATGCAAAGAGATAACAATTGACTTTCCGGTACCGAAAACTCTGAAGAAATATATGGATATTGCCGACCAGGTCTGGGAAGAGAAAGGTGCCGATACAGACTATGCATTCGCCATCGAAGACGTCGAAGGTATTGCCAAGGAATTCATGCTCCGTAATGTCCTGACAGAGGGTCAATGCTATCGGATTCTTGAAAGGTACGGGTGCCGATAATCTCCTTCCCTTTTTGATATCTAATCTCACTCTTTATACCGCAGCATACCGTTTTTCAACTTGGTGAATTTGTCGTCAAAGATATACAAATAATCTTTCTCAATCTTTCCGGCAAAAAATAAGGGCCACATCAAGCGACCCCGTTCAATCAGAACTCTTCAATCATTTTTTCAAGTTGCCCGAGGGATTTTTCTCCCAATGCGCTTGTTATCGTGACGTTATTCTCAGCCCACTCTATGTCCTTGCTCTTCTCGAACATCTCTTTCATTATCCTGTTGGCAACAGGGCCCCAGGATCCGTTTTCTATCAAGCCGATTTTTCTCTTCTGATAGAAGCGGTGGGTAAGTTTTTCGATGAACCCTCTCATAGCTGGGAATATATCGCCGTCATAGGTTGTTGTTGCAAGAATGAGATTCTTGTGCTTGAAAGCCGATGCGACTGCCTCATATACATCAACCCTTGCTAGGTTATAAACATCAACTTCCCTTCCCTTCTTCTTAAGGCCTTCGACAAGCTTTAATGCAGCTTCCTCCGTATGACCGTAGATGGAGGTATATGCAACTGTTATACCGTCATCCTCCGGAGTATATGACGACCACTTGTCATAGAGTGATATATAGTAGCCGAGGTTCTCCTTGAGAACTGGGCCGTGAAGAGAGCATATAATCTTTATATCGAGTGCGGACGCCTTCTTCAGAAGGTTCTGCACCATAGTACCATACTTACCGACAATACCTATGTAGTAGCGCCTTGCCTCCGCACTCCAGTCCTCGCCCTCTTCTCTGAGGTCGTTAGCAATAAATGAGCCGAAGCCGTCAGCTGAGAACAAAACCTTATCCTCTATGTCATATGTCACCATAACTTCCGGCCAATGGACCATCGGGGCGGCAACAAATGTGAGGGTGTGTTCGCCAAGGGTGAAGGAATCACCATCCTTGATGACGATACGACGCTCCTCATAACTTGTATGGATGAAGTTCTCCATCATCGTGAATGCCTTAGCCGATGAGATTATCTTTGCTTCTTTGTACTTCTCCATGAAGGCAGCAATACCACCGCTGTGGTCGGGCTCCATATGCTGAACGACAATGTAATCGGGGCTCTTTCCGCCTAAAGCCGAGTCAATGTTATCGAGCCACTCGCCCTCGAAACCGAGTTCGACTGCATCCATCACAAGACTCTCACCCTTACTTTCGATGAGGTATGAGTTATATGATACTCCCCTCTTCTGTGGATACTGTGACTCAAAGAGATCAACAGTGTGGTCGTTGACACCCACATATTTTATATCTTTTGTAATTTCCATAGATTACCTCACTTATTGAGAAATATTACTGTTTTGGGCCCGCTAAGGCAATAATTTGCTTTTCTTACCTTATCTTCGGTTTTATGATTTCTCTATGGAAAAGAAAGAATACGTAGTAGCTGATCTTGAAGATAGAGTTATCTCCCCCGAAGAATTGTTGTCACACGCATATGATGACGACATCAAAAAGCGCCTTGAGAAGGTTATATCCATTGAGGGACCGATAAAAGAGAGCCTCCTTATTAAGAGGGTCCTTAACTCATACTCACTCTATAAGAACGGAAGCCGCATCGAGCCTCACCTTTCGTCTATCCTTACTTCCCTTTCCTTCCCAACAACAGTTGATAAGGACGGCGAGAGGGTTTATCACACGGGGAAAAGCGAGGACTACTTCAGACCCACTCCGCTGTCATCCGTGAGGTATTCCTATCAAATACCGTCCTGGGAGGCTGCCAATGCCATACTCTACATCCTCGAGAAGGGTGATAAGAATTCATATACAAAGAGCACTCTCTATCGCCTGTTCCTCTCTGAGATGGAATACCTCAAAAGTGGCGACAGGATAGTCGAATTATTCAACGCGGCCCTAATGGATGAGAGGATAAAGATAAGCGGCAACGGTAGAATTATCAAATAAGCCGAACTTTATTGATGAATAACTCAAAATATAGAATTATTCCTCTTTTTACCTCAAAATTTTCTTTACAAATCACCTTTTTACAATAATACTGGATGACATAGGAGAATATTATGCTCATAAATTTGAAAAAGAAACCTAAAATAGTTGAGAAAAACGTAGCACGCTGCAGAGAAAAGGGAATCACCCTCCCGACATTTGCACAGATGAAGGACCCAAGCCTCATCCCTGATGATATCAAAGAAAAGCTCAAGGACGTAGGTCTCTGGGACGTCAATCCGCTCAACCTCTACAGAATCAACTGGCACAACGAACCTGTCGAAAAGGGCGGTCAGTTCGGCGACGTAAACTTCATCGAAATTCCTCACCAGATTACAGGAACAAAGGCAAAGATTTACGCACTTGCTGGAAAGTTCTTCCCTTGCGGTGTTCATAAGGTCGGCGCTACATATGCTTGTCTCGCTCCGGCACTTGTAACAGGTAACTTCGATGCTGTTGAACAGCAGGCTGTATGGCCAAGCACAGGTAACTATTGCCGTGGCGGTGCATATAACTCTGCACTTCTCGGATGCAAGAGCATCGCTATTCTTCCTGAAGACATGTCACAGGAAAGATTCAACTGGCTCAAGACAGTCGCAGGCGAAATCATCGCAACTCCAGGCTGTGAGTCAAACGTCAAGGAAATCTTCGACAAGTGTCACGAACTTGACGCTCAGAGAGGAAAGCACATCGTTATCTTCAACCAGTTCGAGCAGTTCGAGAACTACCTCTGGCACTATGAAGTAACAGGATCTGCTATTCTTGAAGTCATCAAGAAGCTCGGAATCAAGGCTGAGAACGTCCGCGGTTACGCATCCAGCACAGGTTCGGGCGGGACACTCGCTGCAGGCGACCACCTCAAGAAGGTCTATCCGAACATCAAGATTGCAGCAGGCGAGGCTCTCCAGTGCCCGACACTCCTCAGAAACGGTTTCGGCGCTCACAGAATCGAAGGTATCGGCGACAAGCATGTTCCATGGATTCACAACGTCAAGAATACCGACATGATTTGTGCAATCGACGATCAGGACTGTATGGATATCTACCGCCTCTTCAATGAGAAGGAAGGTGTTGATTACCTCAAGTCTCTCGGACTCAGCGACAAGGAACTCGAGTCTCTCAAGCTCTTCGGTATTTCCGGTATCGGCAACATGCTCTCTGCTATCAAGATGGCTAAGTACTACGAGATGGATGAGAACGACTGTGTCTTCACAATCCTCACAGACAGCTCAGTCATGTACACATCACGTCTCAAGGAACTCACAGAGCAGCAGGGTCCGTTCAGCACAATGGAAGCTGCAAGAGTACACGCTGCATCCCTCATGCATCAGACAAGAGAGAATGCGCTTGAACTTACATACTATGAACGCCTCCGCGTACACAACCTCAAGTACTACACATGGGTTGAGCAGCAGGGTAAGACATACGATGAACTCAACAGACAGTGGTATGACAGAAACTACTGGACAGATATTCCTAAGATGA
>CAVJEL010000068.1:0-9911 GCA_963648635.1 Ruminococcus intestinalis | reverse complement strand
TTATATATACTATATAAAGTCAAGCCAAATCAAGAAAAATATCAACAATTCCGGCCATAAAAAGCCTCCCACAGCATATCTTCTATGCCGGAGAGGTGCGTTTTTCACGTTTATCAATGGATTGACGACCACTTTGGGCCAGTTTTCATGCGTTACGGACGCTTTTTATAGTGCATATTTTTGGGAAACCTTTACTTAAACTCTATGTGTGCGGCTCTGCTACAACCTGGATGGTAAATAAACTTATAGGCGATAAGGGTGGACTTTACGGGAGAGTAACATGCTCTATTTACCTGCAGCCTTTTACTCTGTGCGAGAGCGAGGAGTTTTTACATAAGGTGAAGGGAATTGAGATGAATCGGCATCAGATTCTCGACCTCTATATGATTTTGGGCGGTATTCCATACTACCTGGACATGATAGACAAGGACCTTCCTGCATCCAAGAATATCGACAAGCTCTTCTTTAAGGAGAATGCACCGTTAAGGACGGAATATGAATTTCTTTTCAGGTCACTTTTCAATGATTCCGCTTCCTATAGGAAAGTCATAGAAGCACTCGCAATGAAATTAAAGGGACTTACCAGGGAGGAGATAATCTCGACAACAAAAATAAAAGACGGAGGGACTTTAACCGAGATACTACGCAATCTCAGCCTCTGTGGTTTTGTGCGTGAGTATTCTGCCATCGGGAAAAAGGAGAGAGAAAGTATATTTCAGCTTTCTGATCTTTTTGTCCTCTTCTACCTGCATTTTGTACAGAAAGGAAACAGCCAGGATGTTGATTTCTGGTCTAACATCTTGTTTACAAATGAAAAGAATGCATGGAGCGGATATGCATTCGAGCAGGTCTGCCTCCATCACATCAAAGAAATCAGAGCTAAACTTGGAATCGGCGGGGTACTGTGTAACATATATTCCTGGAGCTCCAAGCCGTTTACAGACTCGGACGGGACTAAATGGAAAGGCGGGCAGATAGATCTTCTAATTGACCGTAAGGATGATGTGATCAACCTCTGTGAAATCAAATACGCAAATGATAAATACGAGATAAAGGCGCAGTATGAAGAACACCTGAGAGAAAGATCATCATTGTTTAAAAAGGTCACAGGAACAAAAAAAGCTGTAATTCATACTTTCATAACTATATACGGGGTAAAACAGAATATGCATAGCGGGATTGTCCAGAGCGAAGTGAAGATGGACGATTTATTCAAAGAAGTTGACACATAAGCGATTTTCAAGCGCTAACTATCTTTTTGATGGTACTTAGCGCTGTATAATCCTTGAGATTTGATTGTGCCTTTATGGTTTTCCCCTTTTCGCAATCCTCCCTCCTGATAGTCCCCATTACCAAGTGTTATCTTTTCTTTTTCCTCAATTTTTGATAAAAATAGGCAGGTTATGAATATGGAAAGAGAATTGACTCAAGGCAGTGTTTTAAAGAACTTGATTAAGCATGCCCTGCCTTTTTTTGCTTCCTCTTTCCTCCAGACGCTATACGGTATGACAGACCTTGTCATCATAGGGCAATATGAGGGCGTCAAGAGCACGACGGCAGTCGCTATCGGAAGCCAGGTAATGCATATGATTACCGTCATAATCGTCGCAGTAGCAGTCGGATGCTCGGTTGTGGTCGGCTCTGCAGTAAAGAATGGCGATAAGCGGGACATTGAGAAAAAGCTCGGGACCATCATCTCTTTCTTCTCCATCATTGCACTATCACTCACGATACTTCTTTTTCTTTTGACGGATTTGCTTGTCTACTGGATGGGAACCCCGTCACTTGCCACAGAGGGTACCCGCGACTATCTGAGGATTTGTTTTCTTGGTATTCCATTCATTGTTGTATATAACGTTTTAAGCAGTATCTACCGAGGACTCGGGGAGGAAAAGACTCCTGTCATATTCGTTCTTGCTGCAACGCTTACCAACATCGTCCTCGACATTCTCTTCATGGGACACATGGGTATGGGAGCAAAGGGCGCAGCACTCGGCACACTGCTTTCTGAAGCTGTCAGTGTAATTTTTGCCGTAATACACCTCCTTGCAGTCAAGAAGGAAATAAGGATAAAAAAGGAAGACTTCAGAATCGACAAGAAGACAGTGGATGCTATTACTGAGGTCGGCTCTCCTCTTGCAACATACGAAGCACTCATCCAGACGGCATTCATCCTCATTACGATGATTATGAACAGGCGCGGTATAATCGATGCGGCGGCTGCGGGAATCGTCGAGAAGGTCGTATCTATCCTTATTCTTGTTCCTTCCGCACTCTACTCATCCGTTGCTGCGATATCGAAAAAGTGCATAGAGGACGGAGACGAAAAGAGGGCGAAGGAGACAATGCTCGCGGCCATGATGTTTTCCGTTATCCTGGGTCTTGTGGCCTCCCTTGTCGTTCAGTCTTCAGCACGTGACATTGTTGCTCTTTTCACATCCGACCCTGCTGTTATTAGAAACGGGGCCGAGTATCTCAGGGGATATGTCTACGAGACAATATTTGCCGGCATTCACTTTGCGCTTTCCGGGTACTTCACAGCCCTGGGTCTCAGTGGTGTGACATCTGCACATAACGTAATATCGATTGTATTCATGAGAATTCCGGGAGTATATTTTCTGTCACTGCTTTACCCGACAAATCTATTCCCAGTGGGACTCGCGTCGGCAAGCGGATCTGTTCTGAGTGCCGTAATCTGTATCTGCATTTATATCTATCTTGATAAGTTCAAGAAGATTAATTCTCTATCGAGGTAGATAATGGAGAAGGACTTAACAGAGGGAAGCGTACTAAAAACGCTACTGGGGTTCTCGCTTCCCTTTTTAGCATCCTATTTTTTACAAACTCTCTACGGAATGGCAGACCTTGTCATCATCGGGATATTTGAAGGAGTGGCAAGTACTACAAGTGTTTCCATCGGAAGTCAGGTGATGCATATGCTAACCGTCATGATTGTCGGTCTCTCCATGGGAAGTACGGTCTCTATTTCGCACGCAATCGGGGCGGGAGACAAGAGAGAAGGGGGGCGCAATGTCGGCGGGACGATTGTTCTCTTTTCAATTGTTGCTATTTTCCTGACAGTTCTTCTGACGCTACTGTCCTCGACTGTTGTTTCCTTGATGTCGACGCCAAGTGAGGCCGTAGACGGCACGAGAGCATATCTTATTGTATGCTTTCTCGGCATTCCCTTCATTACCGCCTATAACATCCTCAGCTGCATATACCGTGCTGTAGGGGACAGTAAAACTCCTTTCTACTTTGTTCTTGCTGCATGTATTGCCAATATTGCACTCGATTTTCTTTTCATGGGGCCGTGTTCCCTCGGTCCGATGGGAGCAGCCCTGGGCACTGTTCTATCACAGGCGTTGAGTGTGGTTATAGCATTGATACACCTGAAGCACAGCAATATGGGAATTGAACTCAAGAAGGAGGATTTAGTCCTCAAGAAGAAGATAATTCTTCCTATATTGAAAACAGGCGTTCCGATTGCAATGCAGGACGGCCTTATTCAGGTTGCCTTCATCGTCATAACTGTAATCGTCAACAGGCGCGGATTAACAGATGCTGCAGCTGTCGGCATTGTCGAGAAGGTTATATCTTTTCTCTTTCTTGTACCATCCTCGATGCTTTCGTCGGTATCTGCGCTCTCGAGTCAGAATCTCGGGGCGGGGAAGGAGAAGAGGGCGAAGGAGACACTTTACTGGGCTCTCCTCATCGCTGTCCTCTTCGGCACTGTTGTATCTATTGTTGTGCAGTTCATAGCTCCAAATATTGTGGCGATTTTCACAAATGACAAGGCAGTAATAGCGAGCGGTACCCAATACCTCAAGGGTTATGTCTTCGACACTATTTTTGCCGGTATACACTTCTCGTTCAGTGGCTACTTCTGTGCCATCGGCCTCTCGGGAATATCATTCATGCATAATATAGCTGCGATTGTCCTGTTACGTATTCCGGGGGTATATATACTCTCGTCCCTTTATCCAGATAACCTCTTCCCGGTAGGACTTGCAACGGTATCGGGATCGGTACTTTCCGCTCTTATTTGCGTCACGGCCTACATAGTTATATGCCAGAGGGAGAAGAAGAAAGCCCTTCCTCAGTCGTGAGTTGTCATTCTTATATCTTTACTCTCGTCACTATATGCTGGCGATTATCAATACGCTGCAGGAGTAATCTATCAGAACAAAGATGCCAAAATAGGCGCTTTGCTTGATGCTGCATTTCTGATGGGATTGATGCCGTGGTGCAGAGAAATATAGCTCCTTTCCATAGAGTTGATGGCAGGTGCGGGCTTTGCGCTCTTTCTGTGCTCGTGAGAGGAAAAGAGTGTGGTGGACCTGACAGCAGGGGGAATGATTAATATCGGGTACAGCTAAGGAAAGGGAAGAAACCTTTTCTGCTACGCCGGATGTGAAGTGCAGTATGCCGTACTCTTCCAGCGTCTTTTCTACTCGGGACATGCCGGGGTTGGTGTCAGATTCTAATTCGCCTTTTCGATAACCTTCTTATAAGGCGCAAGCATTCCTTCATCCATCATCGCAGAGTGGCCCTTCATGATTTTCTTGTTTCTCATGACTGAGCCGGCAAGGCATAGGGCCAGCATCTTGCCTCTTTGGGACTGCGGGAAGTCATAGAAGCCGTTCTTCTTGTAGAACTTATGGTCGTCCCTCATGATGCCTCTCATTATCCAAATGAGGTCCCTGAATATCTTCATGCCACCGACCCCGTAGAATGTGCGGGGCTTAGAGTAGGTGTGGGTAAGGCTGTAGCTCAGGTTCTTCGCCATCTTTTCAAGTGTGTCATTATCTGTAGCAAGACCGGAGAGGTAATTGCGCCCGACATCGCTACGGGCAGTGAGGACAGTTTTGAGATTTTCCTCTTCCTCGAGATTGCCGTCGATTATATATCCCACGCTCTTGAATTGTGTCACCGTGCGGTGCCCAAAATAGAACCTTCTGTCATCATAGTTCTTGAAGAGCGGCCCCATCGAATGGTCGATGATGGTGAATGCATATATAACAGCGTCTGACGAGAGGATCTGGTTTTCAAGTAGATCATCAAAGCCGTCTGAGTAAACGCACTTTCCCTCGAGCGCGCACTTAAGGCACCCCAGGCACCCTCCCTTGAACGAGAAGTTCTGTAGTTCTACAACCTTTGTCTTGTAGGGAAATAGAACTCTAAAATTCTCAACAAGGCGACTTAGCCTCTCTCTGTTATATGTATAGTCGGCAACGATTGTTACGGTGTAATCGTCCTTCTTTTCGTCTCCTTTTGTTATTTTCTCGGGTAGTGGTAAGGATTCTACTTCCTTCCTTTCTCTCTTTTCTACGATGTTGTTCTCTTTTGCCCAGAGAGTACGCTCAAAGTAGGATGTAAGGGCTTTCTGTCCTTCCTCCTTCAAAAGGTCCTCCATGTCGAGTGATAGGCCTTCAATCCACTCAAAGCCCAAATCAAGAAGGTTTTCTTCTATATAGCTATGGGCAGTCATGTCGTAGAAGTGCTTACTTGTTGTGATACATGTTGCCGTCTTTCCCTCAAAGCGGAGGTTTTTATCCTTTAGTAGCCTTATAAAGTAATTGAGTTGGCTCGGTGCGAGGAATGTATAGACAGGAAAGGAGAAGATGACTAGGTCGCATTCTCTTACGGCCTCGACTGTTTTTTCGAGATTACGCCTATTTGTTTCCTTTCCAACTCCTATGTGGATATATTCAAACTTATGGGCGGGGAACTTCTTTTCGAGGTAGAGTGCATTCTGGAGAGTAATCGATGTTTTAGCCTTAGGAGAAGCGTTGAGTACAAGTATATTCATGCTCTTATGATACTCCTTCCCCCGGGCTACTTCCAGTTAGATTATCTCCTCAATGTGGTGGATATACTCCAGCGTTGATAGTGCTTTGATTATCTCATCATGGGTCTTAAATGCCTTGAGCTCTCTTGAAAGTATTGTGAGCGTAATCGTGTAGACCGAGAGTCCCGAGCCACGGTAGGCGGGGTTATTCTCTATGTCGTCGATTCTGAGCCCGAGTTCTCTGCATACAGAAACAAAGTCCTTCAAAGAACGGCTGTTCTCAAGTTCAAGGTGTACCTCATAGTGGTTGGATCTGTTCTTCAAAAACCTTTCGAACGGCGGAAAGAGGGAAGCCGTTATGTAGATGAAAACAAAGATTGTGAAGGAAAGGGTATAAAGAGCAAATCCTGATGCAAGGCCAAGAAAGTACACACAATAGAGGAGAACCGAAGTCGTAAGGCCCTTAATCAAACTCTTCGATGAGAGGACAAGCGAGTTGACGGAAATCAGTGCAACGGCAATCACACCCGATGCCGATATTACCGGAAGCGACGGAGAAAAGGCGATGTCAAGGAGGGCCGAAAAAGTTCCTGCGAGGGATACAAGGATAAATGTCCTGAGGCCGGCCGAGTGACGCTTCGAGGATCGCTCACATCCTATGGCAAATGATAGGACTAGAGCTATCAAGAGTCGTAGGATAACCGAATATATGTTTAGAGTAGAACTCCAGGTGCCTAGAGCTGATGCAATCGGGTCAAGCGAGACTAGATTTTGTAAGTTTTCCATTTTCTTTCCTCCTTCTATCAATTAGAGCTTCTGTTTCGTATGCACCTTCGGAGAATGCTTCTTCGTCCTCCTCTAGCGGTGTTTTCTTCTTCTCGAGTTCTTCCTGTATCTTATGTATGCGCTCAATTAAAAGCTCGGTGTCGCTCTTTCCCTCCGTGTTTTCGACAACTGCCACATCCTCAAGCTTTGTTGAGTAGGAGTGCGAAAGATATAGGGCAAGTTTTGCTGCTGCGGGGCCTATGAGCTCGTAGAGGACGGAGGAAGCAAGGATAATTGTCTCTAAGGCCTCGCCTCCGTCTCCTCCGAGGACTCTGCGTCCAAGTGCTGATAGTCCTATCGCAACTCCGGCCTGTGGAATTAACGCAAGTCCCAGATAATTTGTTACTGTCTTATCTTTCTTTACTGCTATGCATCCGATGAAAGCTCCGGCATACTTACCAATAATACGAACAAAGAAGTAAACAACACCCACTGTCATAAGTGATACGCCTGCAATCCTTCCACTCGAGGAGAAGAGAGACGAGAGGTTAAAGTTCAATCCCGAGCGTACGAAGAACAACAACAGAATTGGTGGCGAGAAGTAGTTTAACTGTTTGAATAGCTTCGAGTCTCCCGTGACATTTATATAAACCATTCCCATACTCATGCATCCCAGTAGCGGTGATACATCAAAGAGGGTACATATGCCGCAGAATGTGAAAAGCAGGGCAATCGTCACAATAAGACGGTTATCTGTACTTCTGTTATGAAGTAAAAGCTTCAAGAGGTACCCGAAGCCTCCGCCGAGAAGGAATACGAGGGTGTTTGTCACTAGCGGTGTAATTACCGACTTGAAGCTAAGACCTTCCGAGCCTGTAGACGAGAGCGAAAGCGCAATCGAGAAGGCGACAAGTGCTACAACATCGTCTAGTGCGACAACCTGTAGGAGGGTATCTACAAAGTCACCCTTCGCCCCAGTCTGCCTTATAGTCATGACAGTACTTGCCGGTGCTGTTGCTGAAGCAAGAGCCGCAAGGATAAGTGAGAAACTTCTTTCGAGGCCGAGAACATAATAAGAGACAAGGAAAACAAGAAGGGAAGCAAGAAGCGACTCAAAGAGCGTGATGATTACGACCTTCATCCCGTTTTTCTTGAGTGTCTCCTTCTGAAAGAATTCTCCTGTTGAGAATGCAATGAAGGAGAGGGCTATATCTGCAATGAAGTCCATTCCCGATATAATCGTATCGGGAACTACATTCAATACATACGGCCCGAGGATGATTCCTGCGATGATGTATCCCGTGACGGCAGGAAGGTGGAAAATCTTTGTAAGCCTTGTCATTAAAAAGCCTGAGAGCATCATCAATGAAATTGAAATAATTATTACCGAGACAGGCTTTGTTATGTTCAAGAGTTCAAATAGGCTTGTCATAATCTATCCTCCCCTGAAAGTGCTTCGGCATTCTCAAAAAGGATAATAAGTAAAAGTGTCAGGACAAAATAATGCGTGAAGTAGAATGATAGGAATGTGAATAGCACCTCCCCGAGCTCTCTGAAACTCCTCATCATGACAAATCCGAACTTGATAGAAAGAAAGAGCGTATAAACAAGCGCAATAACAAGTAGTTCTACTCCCTCGATTGCTTTTCCCCTGAAGTAGATGTCTCCAATGAGCGCAAGAAGGAAAAGAAAGAAGCTATAAGCAAAGTTGGAGAGGATTAGTGCTTCTTGTCCTTCTCTCGTGCGTAATGAAAAAAGATATGAGGAGAAGGCAGGGGACGACAGCTTTAGGCTATCAGAAAGTGCACGATATTTCTTTGAATGTGGAAAGAGATGAAGAAGACGGAAGAAGTAGGTCTCCTTAAGTGTGTTGACTGTATTCATAGATATACCTCCTCAAAATGATTGACACAGCTTAGGAGAAACATATAATAAATGCAAATTATATTATTTCATGTTTTGATAAATATAAGTTATGGAGGTGTTATGCTTGGTATATTGATGAATACATTTATGAAGGTTGCCGAAAAGGCGAATTTCACCAAGGCCGGAGAGGAACTGGGCATGACACAGCCTGCGGTATCTCATCAGATTAAGCAACTCGAGGATGAAGTGGGCCATAAGCTCATAATCCGCAATAAAACAGGGCTTATTCTTACTCCTGAGGGGGAAATAGTCCTTAAATATGCACGTCGTTTAAGTGCTTTGAACGAAAAAATGCTGTTGGAGCTTGCAGGCAAAAACAAGATTCTTTCCCTCCTGAGAGTAGGGATTACACACACTTGCGAGAGTAACCTTACAGCCGCATCACTCGCGAAAATCAGCAGCGAGCACAAGGGTCTAAGAATTACCCTTACTTCTGATACGATAAATAATCTTTATGATAAACTTGAATCTTACGAGCTTGACTTGGCAATTATCGACGGCCCCTTACTCGATAATCGTTTCTCAAGCATGATGCTCGACACCGATTACCTTGTCTGTGTAATGAGTCCATCCAATCCTCTTGCGAAAAACAGTGTTATAAGCCTCAATGAACTGAGGAAGGAAAAGCTGATCCTCCGTACTGCACAGTCGGGGACACGAACTCTCTTCGAGTCGACACTCGAGAGCAACAACGAGTCGATTTCATCCTTCGATGTCATTCTCGAAGTCGATAACATCGCCACAATAAAGGACCTCATCAGAAAGGATATGGGCGTTTCAATTCTTCCCCGTAGTGCGTGCCTCGATGAAATAAAGAAGAACAAGGTTGTAGCCCTCCCTATCGAGAACTTCTCGATGGTCAGAGAGACAAGGATAGTCTACAACAAGGATTTCTCCGAGAAGGAGTTCCTTAACGAGATTATCAAAGTATATGGCGAGGAAACCTGAGTAGAGAAAACTCCTTCCTTTACAGCGGGGCTGAAGAGCCATAACAAAGGTGAACTGGCTCATAGGTCGTGCAGTTAGCTACAACGGCACCTTCCGCTACTTGATATCTCTTCTGATTGAGACAGTATTCTTGAAGAATAAGCAACGGCTTTCATGTAGTTCATCCGGAGGCCTTTTGTCCGAATTGGTACAAAATCCCGAGTTTTCTAAAGTCTACTTTATTTTTCTCGGGATGTTATGCTGAGGCAACATAAAACAGAAGACACACATCATGTGTATCATATCATTTATCTTCGGGGCCGGAGTTCTGTACATATCTTTACGTGCATTTGGTACACACTTGGTACACAGTCAGCTCTATTTAGCCTTATGTTGGTGGTGTTAAATATGGTAGATGGATTTGATAATTAATTGAAATAAAAGGAAATAAAAAACGGAAAGGGGGGGATTCGAACCCCCGATGGCTTTTGACCATACACGA
>CAVJEL010000067.1:8411-10291 GCA_963648635.1 Ruminococcus intestinalis | reverse complement strand
GGTTGGGAGAGGTAAACCATACGGGGAGTCACAAGTGCATCCTTAGGCTCGCTTGAATCATACTCCTCCATATATGAAGAGAGCACAGAAGAGGTAAGCTTACCGTTAGTGTGCGGGAGGGAGATGACCTTGTGTCCCGTATATTCAATTGCACCCGACTCGTGGACATTAATGTGACCCGTAGATGCAGCAATAACGCCTTCACAACGATTGAGGAGAGCGCTTATTACAAGCTGGTTCGTCTCCGTTCCTCCCCCTATTAGTGATACTTCAACATCATCGATTCCTATCGCCTTCTTTATCTTTTCCTTGGCTGAGAGTGTGTACTCGTCCTTACCGTATCCTGACTGGGGAGTATCATTTTCTTTTAGAAGGCGCTCGAGAAGTTTTGGCGCCATACCGTTATTGTAATCACATTCAAATGAAACCATAATCAAACCTCAAGGCGATTGTATTACTTTAAGACTAATTGAAGAAGGCGCTAATTTTCAAATTCTATGCTCAATAACAACTGAATCTGCCCTTAGCATAGAAAGTGGAGGCACTTTATGATTCTACATGTTCTTGCTGAAGCCAACCGCTGCTTTGAATGCAAAAAACCGATGTGTCAGCTTAACGGCTGTCCTATCCATACACCTATCCCGCAGATGATTCACATGCTCAAGGAAGGAAAATTAAGGGAAGCTGGAGATATGCTTTTCTCGAATAACCCTCTTTCCGTCGTCTGCTCACTTGTCTGTAACCACCAGATGCAGTGCGAAGGAAACTGCATACAGGGGAAGAAAGGCTCCCCTATCCACATCTCGTCCATTGAGAACTACATTTCTGACACCTGTCTTGACCAGCTCAAGATATCGATTCCTGAATGGAACGGAAAGAGAATGGCCATAATCGGTGCTGGTCCTGCCGGCATAACAGTTGCAATTGAAATGGCCAAGATGGGATACAAGGTAACTATATTCGACGCCAAGGACAAAATCGGGGGCGTATTGCAATACGGTATTCCGGAGTTCAGACTTCCAAAATCAATTCTTGAAAGATACTCCAAGTTCTTGAGATCCATCGGCGTCAACATCAGGCCCAACACTACAATCGGAGGCGCACTTGAAATAAAGGACCTCTTCAGGGACGGCTACAAGGCTATCTTCATCGGAACCGGTGTATGGAGACCTAAGAAACTCGGAATTAAAGGTGAAAGCCTCGGTAACGTACACTTCGCCATCGACTTTTTGGCTAACCCTGATGCATATCACCTCGGGGACAACGTCGCAATCATCGGTATGGGAAATACAGCAATGGATGTTGCAAGAACACTTCTGAGAAAGGGAACAAGGCACGTCACACTCATTGCACGCCGTAACAAGATTGACTCGAGTGAGGAAGAGGCTGAGTATGCACGCCTTGACGGAGCGGAATTCCTCTTCGGCCACAGTACACTTGAAATCACAGACTACGGTCCGATGCTCGACGAGAACATCATAGATGAAGAAGGAAAGATAATCGGGTCAAAGAACGAGCCCAAGCTCTTCAAGGCCGACAGTACGATAATCGCCATCAGCCAGGGCCCGAAGTCAAAGCTTGTAAACACAACAAAGAATCTTCAGGCATCCAAATCCGGACTTCTCCTTACATCCGAAAATGGTGAGACAACATGCCCCGGTGTATTCGCGGCTGGAGATGTCGTTCTCGGCGCAAAGACAGTTGTCCAGGCTGTAGCATACTCAAAGAAGGTTGCACAGGCTATCAACGAATATATTGAGAATCTTCCGGAGGATTACATATCACCACTGCTTCTTGATGAATGATAAAAGAAGATTGAGAAGAATAGATTCTTACATCCCAGCACTCTCTTGTCCCGAAACGAGAGAGTGTTTTTACAT
>CAVJEL010000067.1:0-8078 GCA_963648635.1 Ruminococcus intestinalis | reverse complement strand
TAATAAAGCTCATAGCCGTTTGTCTTGAGAGTCTGAGCAACTATGTTTTCGTAAACGTAGCCGAGATTGGCAGCAAGCTTATCTGACAGCAACTTCGAGTAGATTTCGTTATCTGTTGTTTTCTTGTCCTTGAATGCCAGAGTTACGAAGAGCCCGGTGTCGGAAAGAAAGAGCTTGAAACGTGTTAAATCCTTATTCTGGGCCATACCTACATTAGGATCATTTGCATGGTAGGAGACAAGCACAGTACCTGAGTCCTTCAACATCTCAATTTGCTCCAGAACATCGACAGCGCGTTTTGACGCGAGAACTGAGGAAACATTAAACCTTCCCGCGCCTGTCATAAGACGTGATGGGATGGCATCAAAGAGAGACGAAACGTAACCGGTTGGGTCTATCTTCCTGAAGTCTTCTTCATAGAGCGATATGATGTCTCTCTTGATTTCATCCACCATACTCAGGTTGTTTTCATTTATGTATGTTTCTACTGCCTGAGGCATTCCCCCGACGAGCATATAAAGCCTGAAATCTCGCAGCATTTTCCTTGAGATTGCATCACTGAGTGGCTTTCTGCTCTCATAAAACTCCCTCAGCATCGTACAGGTAACTTCATCCCCGAGAGCCCATCTGAATTCCTCATAGTCCATCGGGTACATATTAATTCTACGTTCTTCACTAGGGATTAAGATATCTTTCGAATTCTTCTTTATCGAGATGAGCGAGCCCGTTTCGATATAGTCATATCGTCCGTCCTTTACAAGGGCTTTTATTGCAGACCTGGCCTTAGGACAGAGCTGAACTTCATCAAATATTATGCACGACTTCCTTACTTTCAAATTCTTCTTGTAGACAAGCTGCAGCTGGAGAAAGATATATGAAATGTCTGAGAGGTCATCAAATAGTGCTTTGACAGCTGAGGATGCTGTGTAGAAATCAACAAGAATATAGCTCTCATACTCATTCTTTGCGAATTCTTCGACAACCGTGGACTTACCCACCCTTCTCGGACCCTCGAGAAGAAGAGCTGTTTTCCCGTTCGATTCCTCTTTCCATTTCAGTAATTGATTATATACCTTACGTTTAAACATACCTTCCTCCAGAGAAAATCAAGAACATACCTCAAAATCGCACTTTTTATTTTCCCCTTTTTCTGCAAAATCGTCAATTTTATTCTGCCGTTTTACTGCAAAATCGCAATTTTTATTTCGGCTATTTCCTGCAAAATCGCAATTTGTTGTATGTTTGCAAGACAATTCTTCTCTTATGCCTCTGCCCTCCCCGTAGAGTTTGCCGTTCGGTCATAGAGCAGAATTCCGTTTCTCTGAACTTCGCCCTCCACCATCAGTGAGTGTCTCGATTTCCCTTTTATTTCAAAACGAGAATTCGTTCCGACAATGATGTCCACCGGTCTTTTCTTAACAAAGAGAACCGAGTTGTAGGCTTCGTCGGTTGCTTTGCTGACATCACGCTCATCATCACCACTATATAGAAATCGTAATCGCTTTCGTCTGTATTGGTTCCACTGGCAAATGAACCGAAAAGGAAGACTTTCAAAGGCTTAACCCGGGCAACAATACATTGAGTAATCTCTCGAATTTTTTTGGCAGATTCTGCATCCCACATGGGAGCCTTACTTTCTATTCCTGTCACCACGAAGTCCTCCTTTCGTTGTAGATAGATAAAAACCATCACATCTATTATGAACTTAAACTTCCGTTATGTTCCGTCTTCAGAGTCTCCTATAGAAAAAAGCAGGACAAGCCACTTACGACCGCCCTGCTCTTAGTTTAAATCTTTCCCAGACCCTTGAGTATCTTCTCCGGAGTCATAGGCCAGCTCTTAATCCAGACACCGCATGCATCGTGGATTGCAATTCCTATTGCTGGAGCTGCACCGTTACATGCTATTTCAGATATACTCTTTGCACCGAACGGACCTGCATGGTCGTCGATGTCGATGAGCACCGACTTGAAGTCATCGGGGGCTTCCATAATCATAGGAGTGCCGTAGTCTGTGAAGTTGGCGTTGATGTTGACTCCATTCTCATCGAGAACCATATTCTCGTAGAGTGAGTGTCCTATACTCTTCATGACAGCGCCGTACATCTGGCAGAGTGCAATCTCCGGGTTGATAGGAGTTCCTGCATCCTGAAGTGCGTAGAACTTCTGGACTTTGATTTCTCCCGTCTTTATGTTGACTGCAACCTGAGCAAAGTGCGCGCCGTAAGGAATTGAGGATGCCGTTGTCACAAACGAGCCGTGACCGACAAGCTGTCCGCGTCCCGAGCCACTTGTAGCTGTGTGGCTAATATCCCAATAGGTGAGAGTCTTGTCTGTCTTTATGGAGTGTACTGCACCTGGGTGGACTATCTCCAAATCATCCTTACTCTCTCCCATCTGGAGAGCAGCCTCTTCAAGAATCATCTCCTTGAGTTTCTTTGTAGCAAGAAGAGAAGCATTGCCGCTGAAGAATGTACCGGAGGATGCATAGGAGCCGGTATCGAAAACACAGGCATCGGTGTCACCGGATACAACCGAAACTCTCTCAGGCGGAACCTTCAATACTTCGCATACAATCTTTGCTGAAATCGTATCGAGTCCCGTTCCGAGATCTGCGCCACCGCTACAGAGGATGATTGTGCCGTCGGTTTCAAGCTTACAGAGTGCTTCTGCATGATCTAAGCCCGGAAGACCCGAGCCCTGCATAATCATGGCAAAGCCCTTTCCTATCTTCCAGTCGGGATCCCCACTCTCTTCCTTCTTACCCCAGTTAATCATCTCGCAGCCCTTCTCGATAGCTTCATCGAGGCCGCATGAACCAACAGGGACGACAGCGCCTTCTCTGCCTTCTCCAAGACCTTTCAATATTTCGAGCATGTAGCCTGGAGATACATGGTTCTTTTCAATGACTGTCTTATAATCAAGCCCCAGCTTTTCTGCCAGCTGTGCCATCACCATCGATAACCCATAAATACCCTTCGGTGTACCGTAGCCCTGGTATGCTCCAGCCGGTGGTGTATTTGTGTAGAAGACCTGAAGGTCATACTTCATGTTGTCGACGGCAAAGAGAGGAAGGGTCTTTGAACATGAGTTCATAGGAACCGTGAGACAGTGGTTGCCATAAGGACCTGTGTTAGCCCTGACTTCCATATAGATGGCGGTAATCTTACCGTCCTTCTTTCCTGCCATCTTTACATACACTCTCATCGGGTGACGTGTGCTGTTGGCATAGAACTCTTCGGCACGGGTATTGCGGTAGTATACAGGTTTACCTGTAATCCATGCTGCATATCCTGTGAGGTCCTCAACGAGAATATCCTGCTTACTGCCGTATCCACCGCCGACACGCTCTTTGATAACGTGTATCTTGTTTTCCGGAATCTGGCACACCCAGCTACAAATACGTCTTACGTGGTACGGAACCTGTGTTGCAGCGTGAATTACAAGTCTTCCGTTCTCGACAAGGGCATAACACACGTGCGGCTCAAGCGGAGTGCATTGCACCTGGCTTGTCTGATATGTATCCTCGACAATCGCATCGGCTTCTTTAAAGGCCTGATCTACATCTCCGATATATCCCTTGTTCGATGCTGCAAGGTTTCTTCTTATATCTGCATGTAGCGGGAATTGGTATATAACCTTACCTTCCCTCTCGTCTCCGCATCTCTTGTTGTACTCGTCAAGGTCAGCAGGAGCTCCTGCACGGTATTCAACAGGTCCGTTATGAACAAGAGGAGCACCGTCAGCCATAGCCTCTTCAACTGTAAATACAGCTTCCGTCGGTTCGTACTCAACCTTTATGAGAGATGCTGCCTTCTCGGCTATCTCCTTCGTACGTGCAACAATACCTGCAACCCTGTCTCCGACATGCCTTACCTTCATATTGAAGAGTCTTCTGTCGTGGGGGCTCGGCTCGGGAGTTCCCTGACCAGCCTGCATGTAGTAGATATCTGGGCAATTGAATGCTGTAATGATTGCAGCAACGCCGTCAAGCTTTTCAGCTTCAGTTGTATCTATGCTCTTGATGTAAGCCGAAGCAAATGGGGAGCGAAGTACATGCAAAATCCAGGCATCTGCCGGAACTTTGTCCTCAACAAATACCCTCTCGCCAGAGACTAGGGATGCCCCGTCAATCTTATCGAAAGGCTTTCCGATTACTTCAAGCTTGGGTCTGAATGACGGTGCGATTTCGCTCTTGTACTCACCGTAGTCCCTGAGCTCTGTTGCGAGTTTTACCGCTAGGTAATAGTGCTCGTAGCCTGCGTCTCTGATAAATATGGATGTCAAAACTTCCCTTATCTCATCCTTTGTAGGATAGGGCTTCTTCTCCAATAGCCAGGTAAGCATAAGGCTCGCAGCCGGTGCATTGTATGCGCTCTGGACGACTCCTGCAGATACCATCGCCTTCTGCACGTAGTTTATCTCGCGCCCCTTCAAAAGTCCCTCGGCAGTCGTAATCTCAGCGCCCTGGGCCTGGAAAGCAAGAATGAAGTTGGAGTATTTGAGCTCTCCGTTGAAAACAATTGTATCACTTCCGGCAAAGCCTTCGGCATCATCACTGTCACGAACGGAATTGCATCCGCTCTTATAGAGCAAATCCCTCAGTCTATCGGTTTCATTACACTCAATCGTCACCAATTCCCCGTTGATTCTGCATTTTAAAATCATTACTGGTCCCTCCTGAGTGTGAATACCGTCTTTGCCAGGTACTCTTTGTACTCTGCACTTCCAGTGATGTCACTTGTGTACTCTATCTCTTTCCAAATATCGGGAGATGTACCTGACACAAACGCACTGCCGTGGACGGAAAGAGCGTACTTCTCGTCATTTGCAACAGCAGCAATTAAGGCAGCATGTGTTGTGCTCGAGAGTCCGAATCTCTTCACCCATGCCTTTTTCTTCGTGTCAATTAAAAAGTAATTGATAAGCCTCTTGCACTTCGAGTGTGCATAGTCCTCGACGCTCTTTTCTCCGTCACAGTGGAGGGTTGTAGAGTTGAACGTCACACCGAGGGCGACAAAGAGCGCGAGAAGGTAGCTGTCGTCACGCTTGAGGGCAATATTGCCGCCAATTGTCGCACTGTTGCGTCGCGTAAAGGAAGCGTTGAAACGGCATGCCTCTTTTATTACATCACTTACAAGGGGTGACTCAATCATATCGTTGAATGTTGTGAGCGCACCAACCTTGATGATGCCGTCCCCCATATCTGAAATACCTCTTTCAAGAAGGGGGTTTACATCTATGAGGATGGTATCTTTATCTACGTCTCCGCCGAGCCTTAAATCATCCGTTCCGCCTGCTAGATAGCGGCTGTTTTCGTTGGCGACTCTCATCTCGACAGCTTCTTTCTTAGTTTGTGGATGGTAAACAACCATACTAGATTACTCCTTATTCAACTCGACCTTCCGGGTGTCCGGCTATAAGCTGATCTATAAAGTAGGAGAGCATTCTCCTTGTGGAATTACGTCTGTACTCTGCCATTGCATGAGGAGAAATGACGTTGTTCCATGCATCAAGGAACTCTTCCTTGACGCTCTCGAGCTCGTCGACTCTCTTACCCACTAAAATCAACTCCGCTTCCCTCTTTCTCATAACCTTCGGGCCGGCAGCACCGCTCGAGGCACGGAAGTCAACAACAACACCGTCCCTTATCTCGGCAGCACACGAAAGAGTGAGCTTACTGATGGCGTTACTGCGTCTCATTCCGATTTTATGGAAGTAGATATGCGTGAAGTGTGTCGGAGGAATAATAACGGCTGTAATAAGCTCGTTCTTCTCCCTTTTTGTTTTCTTTGCACTGATAATGAAATCATCGACAAGCATCTCCCTCGAGCCGTTCACGCTTGTGAGAACAACACGGCTGTCGAGGAGAATCAAAGGCTGGGGAGTATCACCCTTGGGGGATGCGTTTCCGATATTTCCTCCGATTGTCGCGCTGTTACGTAGTTGTATTGCGCCCATACGTGATGCTGCATCCCTCACAAGTGGATGAACTAGTTCTGATGAGGCAATTTCACGCGATGTTGAGAGCGCCCCGATTACAACCGAGCCGTCCTCCCTCTTCGTTATTCCCTTGAGCTCGGGAAGGTTTGTGATAATCATCACGCTCTTATCGAAAGTAGGGTCGACGCCGGTTCCGTTGAAGCCGGAAACCATCAAGTCGGAGCCACCTGCAAGAGGAATGACATCCTCCCTGTCCATTATCTCTAGCGCTTCCTGAAGGGTGTCAGGCATGTAGTATTTCATTTCTTCCATAGTTCTCCTCCCTTTAGTGCAGCAAGGTGGATGGACTCGACGATGAGATCATATCCTGTACAGCGACAGATATTACCGCTGATTCCGAGCCTTATCTCCTCTTCAGTCGGGTCGGGGTTGTTTGAAAGGAGGTAGTAAGCCGCCATAACCATACCCGGGATGCAGAAACCGCATTGCACGGCACCGCCCTCTGCAAAGGCATCAACAATGCACTTACCCTTCTCTGTATCTCTTATACCTTCGATTGTGTAAATTTCACTACCGTTACATGATCCGATTGGGATGATGCACGAGGTGACAAGGTGGCCGTCCTTCATAACCGAACATGCTCCGCACTCTCCTTCAGAGCAGCCTTCCTTAGTTCCTATTAGGTGTAAATCCTCTCTCAATACGTCCAGAAGTCTTCTCAGAGGATTACCTGAGTAGACAACATCTCTATCATTCAGTTTAAATTTGACTTCACTGTGCATTTTTCTTCTTCAAAGCCTCCTCTATGTCTTCCGGCGGAATTGGGATTGCATTTATCTTTATATCGAGGGCACGCTCGACGGCATCAACGTAAGCACATGATGCGCCGTTGAATACGAGCTCTCCCATTCCCTTTGCGCCCTTAGGTCCCCATGGATACGGGTTCTCCTGTAGGTGATAGAACTGCTTGGGGAAATCCATGCTGGTCGGGATGACGTAGTCACTCATCCTCTTCTGCTTGAAGAATCCCTTTTTGTTCTCGAGTTTCTCCATACTTGCATATCCGAGTGACTGCATGACACCGCCGTTGACTTGGCCGTGTACGATGAGTTCGTCAATCGGGTGTCCTATATCGTGGCTTGTCCATATGCCGACGGTTTTGACTTCGTTTGTCTTCTTGTCAACTTCGACTTCGACGATAGCTGCACCCCAGCCCCAGCCGAGGTACGCGTCGCCGCGGAATGTAGCCTGGTCCCACGGGAAGCCCTCGGGGTGTTCATATTCAACTTCCGTTGTGATATCGCCCTCGCTCCAGCGCTCTTTCATTTCAAGAGCTGCTCTCTCGACAAGGCGTCCGACAACCATCGTTGAACGTGATGCCGCCGTCGGTCCGCTGTCGACGACCTTCGAAGTATCGGGGTTATCGTAATCGACATTCTCGATTGGGATTTCGAGTGCATCGGCTGCAATCTTACGTAGAGCTGTCTGGAAGCCCTGGCCCATTTCTGTAGAGCCCACCTGTATTGCAACCCTGTCTCCGGTACGTACTAGTCGAGCGTGTCCCTTGATGAGGGCCTGCTCACCGTTACCGGTGAATGCACCGCCGTGTAGATACATGCTCGCGCCTATTCCCCTTCCACATCCAGGAGTATATTCCTTTGCTTTACGCCAATAATCAGATTCCTTAGTAAGTACTTCAAGCATCTCGGGAAGCTTCACTTCTTCGATAATATGGCCGTTAGTTACAGTCTCTTCGTTCTGCTTAATGATGTACTCTTTCTTAAACTCCAATGGGTCGACGCCGAGGTGATGTGCTATGTGATCGAGGTGTGTCTCAATAGCGAATATCGTCTGAGGAGCACCGAAACCTCTGAATGCATCGGATGGGAATGTGTTTGTTCCGACACCCTCACCCTTGATGTATGTATTCGGAATGTTATATACGCCGTTAGCATGGAAGACACCACGCTGTAGAACGACGAATGACGACGAGAGGTAAGCGCCGACGTTGTAGTAAACGTGGACCTCCATTCCCGTTATCTTTCCGTCCTTTATGGCTGTCTTAAAGACGTTCTTACTCGGATGTCTCTTTACGGAGAACTGTGTATCTTCCTCTCTGTCGAATATAAGCTTAAT
>CAVJEL010000066.1:0-10313 GCA_963648635.1 Ruminococcus intestinalis | reverse complement strand
GAGATAGTCGAGATAGCAAGAAAATACATTCAGGGTATCGGCGGCTTTGAGAAGTTTGCAGAGTGGGGGCTTATAAGATGAACGAGAAGATAACAACAAGTGAGTTTCAGCTGGTAGACATCAATAAGCTGATTCCATATGTCAATAACGCAAGAACCCACAGCCCTGAGCAGATAAACAAACTCAGGGCTTCTTTAAGAGAGTTCGGATTCGTCAATCCTGTGATAATCGACAAGGACTACAACATCCTCGTGGGTCACGGAAGAACGAAGGCAGCACAGGCAGAAGGATACAAGGAAGTTCCATGTGTATTTGTAGAGCACATGACAGAAGCACAGAAGAAGGCATACATCATCGCTGACAACCGCATGGCATTAGACGCCGGTTGGAATGAGGAATTATTAGAGGTTGAGTTGGAAGCCTTGAAGGGAATGGACTTTGATATCTCCCTCACGGGCTTTGATGCAGCAGAACTTGATAAGCTCCTCTCTCCCGATGTGTCAGACATTGAAGACGATGACTTTGATGTTGATGAGGAACTCGAGAAGCCATGCTTCTCCAAGAGCGGCGATATCTGGACGCTTGGACGGCATAAGGTAATCTGTGGAGACTCAACTCTCCCCGAGACCTTCGAGAAGTTACTGGGTGACATCAAGGTGAATCTGGTGTGTACAGATAGCCCATATTTTGTCTCTCTCAAAAATAAATCGGGAATAATCCAGAATGATAACCTCAACGATAAGGAAGCCTATGAATTCCTTATGAAGTGTTTTACTAACTTCAAAAATGCTATGGCAATTGATGCATCCATCTATGAGTTCTATGCAACGATGAAGACACGTGTTTTTTACGATGCATTCGAGGATGCAGGGTTCAAGGTTGGAGCGGGACTTATATGGAAGAAACCCCGAGCACCGTTCATGAGAACAGACTGGAAGTTCAATATGGAGCCTATCATCTTCGGCTGGCGTAGGGACGGCAAACACAAATGGTACGGCGACCAGAAACAGACGGCTATCTTCGAGTTTGATTCTATCAAGGACTCCGAGACAGAGGGATGTGGTCATCCTTCAAGTAAACCCGTGCCACTTATCGCGTATCTTATCAAACAGTGCACTGCGCAAAATTGCACAGTCCTCGACGGCTTTCTTGGTTCTGCTTCAACTCTCATTGCCTGCGATAAGCTCGAGAGAATTTGCTACGGCGTGGAGTATGAACCTAAGTTCGTGGACGTCGCTGTGAAGAGATATGCTTCTCTCAAAGGAGAGACAAAAGATATACACCTCCTGAGAGACGGTAAGGAATACTCATACGATGAGATTGTGCCGAAAGAGGAGGAGAGCGCATGAACGAGACATGGTCAACAATAACAACTATCGTTGTCTCCCTCTGTGGTAGCGGTGGAATTGTCCTCTGGCTCTTAAACCACATAGCAAAGAAGAATGCGGAGAGAGACACCACCAGCAAGAACGTCGAGGAGATACGGGACGATATCAAGCACCTCCAGAAAGGACTCGTTATGGCACTCGAGAATGACCTCGTGGTCTTTCATGCGTTGAAAACTCATCAGATCAACGGCGACAGCGAGAAACAGGAAGAGAAGATGCATGCTTACTTCCTGTCGTTTTTAAGAGAGGAGAAGGATAAATGATTACAGTTTTGGTTTTATTGGCGTTTTCGGTTTTTGTAGGACTCCTCAGCGAGCTCTACAAGAAAGTCATCAGAAAAGATATGGCATCGGAGTGGGAGATTAAAATGGTGGCATTTGCCTTCTCTGTAATCTTCGGGTGTGTATCTTTCTTTGTCCTAGGAGAGAAAGCACTGCCTGAAGGGGTAGTGTATACACCTCTTGTTATCGTTCTCTTCAGTGTGCTTATCTATCTCTTTCAGCTCCCGTCATGCCAAGCGGTATGGAAACCGATAGTGAAGAGAATGTTGGAGAAGAAAGCCAATGCTTAACGCTATCATCGCACTTGCAGTTGTTGTACTGGGATTACTGGGATACGGCGTAAAGATTACCTCCGATAAGAAGAAACTCAAGGAGGAGGTAAAGAGCCTCGAGGATAGGGAAGAAGTCCTATCGGGGCAAATGGAGACAATCAATGAAGTCAGAAAAGAACTCAACATTATCGAAGAAGAGAAAAAGCCGGAGAAGAAAGAGACTCCTCAGCGTGGTGATTCTTCTTCTCGTCTTGAGCGTCTCAATAAGCTGTCAAACAAAGGTGCAGCCAAAGGAGAATAATGCATATGAGAGTATTCTCATTGGCATGATGCCGAGTCTTCCTGAGTATCCTGAGTTCCCCGTGCTCGAGTGGGAGTATGAAGAGAACGGTAGATACAGCCTCTCGGAAGAGGATGTGGATAAGTTCCTCTCCTACATGGAGAATGATGTGCCACTGTACTTATGGGAGGTTGAGCAGTATAGGAAGAAGATGGAAGTGGTGGAAGATGCTCTCAAATAAATCTCTGTTATTAAAAGAAATACACTTGATATGTTTTCCGATAAGAGTGATTAATATACACACATAGAGAAGGAGAACATAACATGACAAAGAGAACAATTGAAAACAGACTTCAGAAAATTGCAGCATCGGATAAGACAATCGAAGAAATGCTTAGAGAAGCATTCGAACTTGGAAGAAAGAGCGTAGAGGACGAAGCTCAAGAGAAAGCAGATTTTAAGCATCAGATTTTCATGAAAGCATATAACGACTACTACAAGAGCCATCCAGAAGAAAGAAGATAATAGAGGTTAAACCCGATACCATAGCCGGACATCACGTCCGGTTTTCTTCTTGAGGATAATTATATTCTCTTTAGATAAATACACTTGATATCTTCTCCTATAAGAGTGATGTATGTGTACGAAAAAAGCTTAATACACTCAAGGAGCAGACAATGGAAAAGAATAAACTCAGGAAGATGAGAGAAATCTATAAGAACGGAACAAGAGTTGAACTCGAGTTCATGGACGATAAGTATGCGCCACCTAGCGGTACACGTGGAACAATCACAGGTGTTGACGATGCAGAGAATATCCACGTCAAATGGGACAACGGCAGCGGCTTATCTCTGATTGAGGGAGTTGATAAGTTCTGGATTGTCTTCGGCCCAACAACAGTGTGTTATGGGAGAATACAGAACTGGAACACAATGGATGAAGCACTGTCATACTTTCTTGAAGGCATGATGAACAGCGAAGGCTCCGAGCGAGACAGGTACGCAACAGTGTACTCCAAGCTCAAGAGTGGCGAGATGTATGCCACTGACTCCGATTAAATAATTCTATATATTTCAAAGAAATACACTTGCTATTATCTCCGAATAGAGTGATGTATATACACGTAAATAAAGAAAACACACCTAAGGAGAAAACAAGATGCTGGACACAAGATTCGGAGTTGAAATTGAGATGACAGGGTTATCAAGAAGAGAAGCTGCCATGGTGGTAAAGAAGACGATAGACGGTGAAATGGAACACTCTGCAGGCCCATACGACGAGTACACAGTTAAAGCCAGAGACGGCAGAGTATGGAAGATTGTTAGAGACGGCTCAATCAGATGCCAGAAGAAGGAGAACGGAACGATAGTTAGTGCCAACGACTACCACAGCGTTGAGTTCGTAACTCCCATTCTTACCTACAAGGAAGATATCAACCTCCTGCAGGAGATAGTAAGAGCACTGAGAAAAGCCGATGCCATTGCGAACTCGAGTTGCGGCATTCACATTCACGTTGACGGTGAGGGCCACACAGCGAGAACACTGAGGAACTTCGTGAACATCATCTACGCAAGAAACGACCTCTTCTACAAGGCACTCGGAATCGAGGAAGCAAGAGCGAGGTACTGCCGGAAAATGGATGAGGATATGGTTGAGAGAATGAACAAGCGTAAGCCACAGTCCTTAATGGAGCTTGAGGATATTTGGTATAACGGTGAGCCAAGTTATTACAGAGAACGACACTACAATAACACGCGCTACCATTTTCTTAACCTCCATAGCTTCTTCCATGGCCACCATACTGTGGAGCTTAGAGGCTTCAATTCCACGCTTCACGCAGGCGAGGTAAGAAGCTACATCGTGCTTGCGCTGGCACTCAACAATCAAGCGCTGACACAGAAGGCAGCATCGACAAAGAAACCCCAGATAGAGAATGAGAAGTTCGCAATGAGAACATACCTCAACAGAATCGGACTTATCGGAGACGAGTTCAAGGCATGCAGGGAACACCTCACAAAGAACCTTAGCGGGTCTTCTGCATGGAGACACGGCCGCACAGCATAAGGAGGAGAAGAGATGAGATACTACATAGCATATGGAAGCAACCTTAATATAAACCAGATGAGAACACGGTGCCCTGGAGCGAAAGTAGTAGGCACCGCAGTGATAGAAGACTACCGTCTCCTCTTCAAGGGAAGCGGTAGCGGAGCATACCTCACAATTGAGAAAGAGAAGGGACAGAGCGTCCCTGTGGGAGTATGGGAAGTGACTGAGTACGACGAGAGAAATCTCGACAGATACGAGGGATTTCCTACCTTCTATTACAAGGAGAACATGACACTGGATGTTGTCCTCGAGAGTGGCGAGAAGAAGAGTCTAAACTGTTTTGTCTACATCATGCACGAGGACAGGAGAATAGGACTCCCGAGTCCATACTACGTGGACGTGTGCCTCAGAGGATATAAGAACTTCGGCTTTGACCCAGAGCCGCTTCTTGAAGCTTACCACTATACAGAGACGAAGGTGAGGAAACATGACAGAGAAGATTAAGGAAGAGGTGCTAAAGGTCCGCGCCACAGGACGTACGAATATGTTTGACGTGAATGCTGTACAGAGAATTGCATATGAGCTCGAGCTCTATGACCTCGTTCTGTTCTTGGAAGAGAAGAGGAACTGGGGAGCGTATGTGTGCTTTATTCTGACTGGTGAAACAAACTAATTTATTGTGTTATAAAGACTTGCTATAGTCTGCCGTAAGAGTTAATGTGTATGTACATAAAGGATAAGGAGATACACAATGACAGAATTCACAAACGGTTATTTCAAGATGATGAGCGACATCATAGAAGGCTATGAAAGAGCAAAGGCTATCCGCAAGGCTGAGAAAGAAGAGCTCATGAAGAAAGAGGACTGGGACGCAGTTGAGGCTTGGAACGAAAGAGAGAAGAGCTTCCCATTCCCATTCAGCTATGGCTACATGAAAGCATACTGGGCTTGGAAGAACAGCGTAGAGAACAATGCCGATACTTTTGAGATGGACGATTTCCTCTGGGACAAAGAGGTTCACGGTTTTGTTGCCTGCCTCAAGGAAGCTGGAGTGAGCGAGTTCGCAATTACAAACAGATCAACCGGACTAATGGATAACCTCCATGCCCTTGAGAAGGAAGGCTGCCAGATGAAAGGATTATGCATCGTCCACCGCAGAGAGAACCGCTGGGGAGAGGAAGAGACAACATCCTACAACGGCATCATGATTAGAGTATAAAACATACCGTCCCACGTGTAAGAGCGTGGGATTTCATTTAAGAGATATAAAGACCTGAGTGTAAAAGCTTGGGTCTTTTTTCGTTCAGCCCACGTGTAACAGCGTGGGTTTTTCTTTGGAGAAAAGATGAAATATAAACCAACAAAGCTCATGGCAAAGGACTCCCACTACGATAAGGAGAAAGCTGACAGAGCCGTAGCATTTATACAGAGCTTAAAGCACACGAAAGGTCAGTGGGCAGATATGCCGTTCAATCTTCTCCCGTGGCAGGAACAGATTATTAGAGACCTTTTCGGTGTGGTGAAACCCAGTGGTTATAGGCAATTTAATACCGCATTTGTTGAAATTTCGAAGAAAAGTGGTAAGCTATTGGCCCTAGAGACCATCATTCCGACTCCTGACGGGTGGTCTACCATGGGAGATTTAAGGGTTGGAGACTATGTCTTCGATGAGACTGGAGCTCCTACTCGTATTGTAGCAAAAAGCGATGTAGATGACAACGAACAGGCATATAAACTCACGTTTAGAGATGGCTGTGAAATAATCGCTGGCGCTAATCATCTATGGAACGTTCAGGTCACGAATAACGGAAAACGTGAGAAGATTTTAAAGACCGAGGAGATATACGAGAAAACAATCTCTCGTGCAGGAGGCGAAGCTCTCAATCGCTCTGTCATCAGAATTCCAGTGAGTGGGAAGCTTCAAACAGAAGAAGTTGAACTCCCTGTGGATCCTTATCTCTATGGCTACTGGTTAGGTAACGGTCATTCTACAAAATGCGAGATTACGGTAAGGACAGAGGATGTTCCTCACGTTAGAGAACGCATACCTTACAAGGTTCACAACCAATATCCACAGAAATGTGGTGGCAGTTGGATTCTCAATTACAGAGAGCTCAAGCCAATCCTCGTGAAGAATTTCAGAGATAAGGTTATTAGACCGGAATACCTCAGGAGCTCAATAGAGCAGAGGCTCTGTCTTCTCTGTGGCTTGATGGACTCTGACGGGTGTGTTGGTAAGATAAAAGGTCAGGCTACTTACGTGAGTACAATCAAACAACTCGCAGAGTCTGTGAGAGAGCTCTTATGGAGTCTCGGGATAAAGAATGCTATGACTGAGTGCCCTTCTACACGGTATGGTATTCCTACCGGAGAGACTTTATATAACATTCGTTTCACTGCATTCGACACAAACAAGGTTTCGTGCCTCAGAAGAAAGTATGAGCGTAAGAGAGAAAAGAAAGGCCCGACCAGATCTGACTTCCATTACCTCAAGTCTATCGTTCCACTCAAAGAGAAGGTGAAGATGCAGTGTATCCAGGTGGAAGCTAAGAGCCACCAGTACCTTGCAGGTTCTTCCATGATACCGACTCATAATAGTGAGCTTGCTGCCGCTGTTGCACTTCTTCTTACCTGTGGGGACTTCGAGGAGCGAGCCGAGGTTTATGGGTGTGCGGCTGACAGACAGCAGGCATCAATCGTCTTTGAAGTTGCTGCCGACATGGTGAGAATGTGCCCAGCACTGAATAAGAGAGTGAAGATACTCGCTTCAACAAAAAGGTTAATCTTTCAGCCGACTAACTCATTTTATCAAGTTCTCTCTGCAGAGGCATACTCCAAGCATGGATTCAATATCCACGGTGTTATCTTTGACGAGCTTCATACTCAGCCAAATAGAAAGCTTTTCGATGTTATGACGAAAGGTAGTGGGGACGCTCGAACACAACCACTGTACTTTCTCATCACAACAGCTGGTACAGATACACACTCTATCTGTTATGAGACGCATCAGAAGGCTAAGGATATCCTGGAGGGAAGAAAAATAGACAAGACCTTCTATCCAGTTATTTATGGTGCGGCTGATGACGACGACTGGACAGATCCTAAGGTTTGGAAGAAAGCTAATCCCTCTTTGGGTGAAACCATAACCATGGAGAAGGTGAGAGCTGCCTTTGAGTCTGCAAGGCAAAACCCAAGTGAAGAGAATGCGTTCAGACAACTCAGACTCAATCAGTGGGTGAAGCAGAGTGTGCGGTGGATGCCTATGGAGAAGTGGAATGCCTGTGCATTCGACGTAGACCCCGAAGAGCTCAAGGGAAGAGTGTGCTATGGAGGATTGGACCTTTCGAGTACAACTGATATCACGGCATTCGTGCTGGTCTTTCCTCCTCTCGACGAAGATGACAAGTATTACATCATGCCGTTCTTCTGGATACCGGAGGACAACCTCACACTACGTGTTAACAGAGACCACGTGCCTTATGATATCTGGAAGAGACAAGGATACCTCGAAACAACGGAAGGAAACGTCATTCACTATGGCTTCATCGAGAAGTTCATAGAGAAACTCGGAGAGAAGTACAACATCCGCGAGATAGCCTTTGACAGGTGGGGAGCAGTGCAGATGGTGCAGAACCTCGAAGGTATGGGCTTCACGGTTGTGCCGTTCGGCCAGGGATTTAAGGATATGTCACCTCCGACAAAGGAGCTGATGAAACTCACACTTGAGAAGAAACTCGCTCATGGCGGTCATCCGGTGCTGAGTTGGATGATGGACAACATCTTCATCCGCAGAGACCCTGCGGGGAACATCAAGATGGATAAGGAGAAGTCAACCGAGAAGATAGACGGAGCTGTTGCTACAGTCATGGCACTCGATAGGGCCATAAGGTGTGGAGCAGATAATACGGAGTCAGTTTATGACCAGAGAGGAATTTTGGTGCTGTAGGAGGCTTTATAACATGATACTGAAATGGTAAAATCGACATCGTTTTAAGTGGAGGGATATCATGAAATGTCAAAGATGCGGAAGTGATAATTTAGACGATGCTAGGTTCTGTTGGGATTGTGGAGCAGAATTAAAATACAAATGCCCATCATGTGGCAAAGAAGTAATCCTAGATAAGAGATTTTGTCCTTTTTGTGGCACAAAATTGATGAAAGATGATGAGAAAATTATAGCTGGTGAAAGTGCTCAGGCTATCAATCCTGAACCTATTTTAAGTGCGAATGTTGGAAAAGGCCAGAAAAGTTCTGATGATATTAAAACAACACAGGATAAAGAAGGCATAGAAAACGTCAAAGAGGACGATGATGAGGAAGAAACGTTTGAAATTCCTGAAAAAGTATCTTTTTCAACCGTAATTGATGGAATAGGTTTTCGATTTGCGGCGTGGAAATCATACATTTCTCTGCCCATTTCAATTGTCGCAGCTTTACTAGTTCCTATAATCAAAATCTTAGTTTTTGATGAACGTGGTTGTTCTATTGATGGTGATTCATTTTTCTTGGATTTTTTTACTTATGTTTATCTACTCTATGATTTCTTTTATTTGGTTCCGTTAATTTCCGCCGTTATTGGTCTCAAGAGTTTCAAGGGTAAAGCTTATTCTGCATTAATTGGTTTTTATTGGATGACAATATCTATTAACCTTATTTTGCTATTAGGCTCTATTGCTCCTGAGTCTTCTAAAATAATCCAACTTTGGGGGAATTCGATTATTAGCAATATTGCTACAATAATAGTATGCATTCTTGAAATGGTTTATTTTAAGAAACGGGGTGAATATTACAATAGCGTTGATGCCGTTGTTCCGCTTTTAGGTCGTAATTTTTAATATGTGCTTGAAGAAAAATGATGGTGTTGTCTGTTGCCCGACGAAACATCATGTCGGGCATGAGAAATCCCCTGAGAAGATAGACGGAGCTGTAGCTACGGTCATGGCTTTTGATAGAGCGATAAGGTGTGGAGCAGATAATACAGAGTCTGTTTATGACCAGAGAGGGATTTTGGTGCTGTAGGAGGCTTTATTCTTCGGTCTTTGGAGCTCGTTCGAGATAGTAGGTGAATTCTTTAGGCACTTTGTAACTTCCAGTATGATACATCCAAAGTTTCATTCTGTCTTGTGTGGAATCATAGTGGAGCATAAGTGTGTAGCCTGAATAGCTATGGTATTTAGAATAGTAACTGAAACAGTCCTCTTCATATCCTATATCTCCAAATGGGGGATTATATGCTGATGGATTGAAAGACTTTTCTGTTACATCTTCTTTATCCCAGTAGTGAGCTGTTACATCATTTGGGTCATCATCTTCAAAGTTTTCAACCCATTGCCAGATATGTTCCTTTTCGATATCAAAGTGCATTGTGTTCACGAATTCATCATTATCGACAACCCAGTTTCCCCAGAATACTTCTGGAATGTTGGCGACGAACTTCTCTGGCTCAGTGTAGCTTGACTTATAGGGACTGCAAGAAACGAGAACAACAAGAATAATAGCGATAAAGACATATTTCTTCATATCTAAAGAATAGCACAGAAAACGGCATAAGTTAAAAAAATGGTGCTGTAGATTTAACGGTCTTCCAACATTGTCTCCATAATGTCAGAGAAGAGCATTTCCTTTAGATTGCCGTGCTGTTCCTTGTAATCCTGTAGGAGATAAGCCCACTGTATGCTGATGTTGTTTAGATTACCATACCTCTGTCTGACTATCTCTTTGTAGTCATCAAGCGTTTCCGGTTCAATCTGGATAATGTAGTTGTTCATAGTCCCTCCTCAGTTGACCGCCACAAACCCGTCTTCTGAGAACATATACTCATTCCCATCAGCGGTCCTCAAGACGTGAGACTTGTACTCTCCATTTTGGTTCGTGGTGGACAGCCCATCATAGACTCCCATGAATTGGAAGTCCCCGCTCTTCTTTCTGCAGTATATATCCATTACTGCACCGAGGAGAGCCTTATCATCTTTCAACATCTCATAGAACGCGCCTCTGAAACTCTCGGAGGTGATTTTCTTATGAATATATCTTGAGTTGCTCCTTA
>CAVJEL010000065.1:0-10406 GCA_963648635.1 Ruminococcus intestinalis | reverse complement strand
TGGCATTAGCCGTAACAGCAGTATTTGTATCGTGTGATGATCCGAAGCATGAACACTCTTATGATGTAAATGACTGGAAGAGTGACAGTAACAACCACTGGCATGTATGTACTACATGTAACGAGAAATTAGATGTTGCGGAACATACTTTTGGTGATTGGACTTTGTCGGAAGACGGGACACAGGTTATAAGGAAATGTACTGTCTGTAAGTATAAAGAGATAAAAGCAGTATCAACATGGGATGGAACATCTGTTGATACCTCATGGTATGAAGGCCATGAAGGCGAAGACAAGTTTACTCTGACCAGTGCTGCTCAGCTTGCAGGATTGGTGAGTCTTGTAAATGGTGGAACTGGTGAATCGAATTTAAGTAATGGAGTTGCATTCTCAGGTGTGACGATTAACCTTGCTGTTGATATCGATCTGAATAACCAGGATTGGACTCCAATCGGACTCTACCACAACATTTCCGATACAGATTTCACTAAGAAAGAGTTCTCCGGAACATTCGATGGACAGAACCATACAATCTCAGGCTTGATGATATCTTGCGATAACGGCAAATCTTCCTACAGAGCACTCTTCGGCTATGTGAAAGATGGAACAATTAAAAATTTGACTGTTGAAGGAACTGTGAATGCATGTGACTCAGCAGGTGTTGTGGGTGCTCTCTGTGGCGGGACTATTGAAAATGTTACAAACAAGGTGAACGTTAGTGTTTCTCAGGCTACACCGCAGGGATCGAATCCTAATGACAAGCCTCAGGCAAAGGTTGCAGGTATCGTTGTTACAGTAAAAGACGGCAACGAATCTACAATAACAAATTGCAGGAATGAAGGTGTAATCTCTTCAACAGATGCTAACGGAACAAGCGCTGTCGGTGGAATTGTCGCATGGAGTATGACTAAAAAGCTGACAGTCACCGATTGTAGAAATTCCGGAAATGTAAGTACTGCGGGTACTCAGTGGGCTGGTGGTATAATAGGCTACGTTAAAGAAAATTCGGTTAATACTACTGTATCAAATTGTACTAACACAGGAACAGTTACAGCCGGGACAGATATAACAGCTGGCGGTATAATCGGTAAGATAGTTAAAGGCGCAAAGGGAACAAAGTCAGGCAATACAGCTGGTACTGGTTACGAAGAGGTTGGAGGAGATAAAAATGATTTTGTTTCACCTGATAGCAATTGATTTATTCCGCTAATACCTGATTTGTATCGGCAAAGTTTTAATCTCTGCCTCTCCATGTCTGTGTGGGGAGGTGGAGAGATTTATTGAAGCGATGTTAAGATTGCCATTTGTGCCCTGAGGGTTGAATTGGAACTTGTTGTTAAGGTCTTCTGCTTATGAGAAGAATCCCTTGAGGAGTCTTGTATCTCTAAAAGGTTGGAAAAGACAACGCCAATACAAGTACTTGGTTTATCCTTGTATAGTTTGCTTTGTTCTAACACCATGCACCCTCTTGCGTATTGCAGGAGGGTGTTTCTAGCGTGGCTGAGAAGGGAAGGGTTGCTTTTTTTCTTTCCTTTTCAAGCAGATAACTCAGCACTTATCTCATTTTCGATATCGACAAGAGGTCCATGAGGTCTTCCTTCGAGAGGGTTGAGAGTGACATGTTGTCCGTAGATACTATCTCGTCGGCAAGATTCTTCTTGGACTCCTGGAGTTTGACTATCTTCTCCTCAATCGTATCCTCGCAGATCATCTTGTAGACCGTGACACGTTTAGTCTGTCCTATTCTGTGGGCTCTGTCTGTTGCCTGGTTCTGGACAGCGGTATTCCACCACGGGTCGTAGTGTATTACGATATCCGCACTAGTGAGATTGAGGCCTGTTCCTCCAGCCTTGAGTGATATAAGGAAGACGGGAGTGTCGTCACTGTTGAACGCGTCGACTAGCTCAAGCCTCCTTGCCTTTCCTGTTTCACCTGTAATCTTGTAGTACGATATTCCTTCCGCATTGAGGTCCTTCTCAAGGAGCGAGAGCATTGATGTGAACTGTGAAAAGAGGAGTATCTTATGCCCGCCGTCAAGAGCAGATTTCACAAGGTCCATTGTCGCTTCTCTCTTTGCGCTTTCCCCGTCGTAGGATGGGTAGAGCAGGGTCGGGTCGCAGCATATCTGACGGATACGTGTAAGCTCGGCAAGAATCTCGATTTTCTCCTTGCTGTACTTCTCACTTTCGTCGAGAAGTCCCTTAACTTTGGCGACTTCTGCAAGGTACAGCCTCTTCTGCTCTCCGTCCATTACGCTGATTCTTGTCTCTTCAATCTTCTCTGGTAGGTCTTTGAGTACATCACTCTTGATTCTCCTGAGGATGAACGGGCCTGTGAGCTTCTTGAGCCTCGATGCAGCATCCTTGTCGCCTGATTTCTCAATCGGGTTACTGATGTATCTCTTGAAGCTCTCCTGATTAAAGAGGAATCCCGGCATAAGGTACTCGAAGATTGACCAGAGCTCGAGAAGCCTGTTCTCTATCGGGGTACCTGTCAGGGCTAGCCTGTGCTTCGCGCCCACTACTCTTACAGCCTTTGCCTGTGCTGTGTTGTGGTTCTTTATAAACTGTGCTTCGTCTATGATTTCAATGTTGAACGAGAGGCCTTCGTAGAGTGCGATATCTCTCTTCAAGAGGTCATAGGAAGTTATGAGAATGTCATACTTTTCATAGTCTGCGATTATTTTCTCCCTTTCCTTCTGTGTTCCTGTGACAGCAACGGCATCAAGAGATGGTGTGAACTTTTTCGCTTCCTTCTTCCAGTTGAAGACAAGGGATGCCGGAGTAACGATTAAGGTCGGGCCACCTTTTCCTTCCTCCTTGAGGGACAAGAGAAGTGTCAAAGCCTCGAGCGTTTTACCCAGTCCCATATCGTCGGCAAGTATTCCGCCGAATCCATGGTCGAAGAGAACGCGCATCCATCTGTAAGCATCTCTCTGATAAGGCCGTAAGAGCGACGATAGTGATGACGGCACTTCGTACTCGCTTTCGTTTATTGTCTTGAACTCCTTCAAGAGTCTCCTGAATCTCTGCCCGGGGTCATAGTTTACCCCGTTCTGGGTCTGAAGAATCTGATCCAGGTACAAGGCTCTGTAGAGAGGAAGGTGCATCTTGCCGTTTGTGAAGGACTTTATGTCGAGTCCGGAGGAGAGAAAGAGGTCCCTCAGGGAATCGAGGTTTGTTCCCTCGAGGGAGATAAAGACGCCACTCTTAAGCCTATGGTATCTTTTTTTCTTGTTGTAGGACTCAAGTATTTCGACTAGTTCATCTATCGTTAAGTCCCCCAGGTCTATAGAAAGATTAAGGAGACTGTCATCCTTTTCGTCGATGTCGAAGTGGGCGGCGAATGTGTCGAGCCTTTTGACGATGATTTTCTTCACGCTGTCAGATACGTTGACTTCCCCAACATCAAGTAGGGTGTTGATTCCACTTCGGATGAAGGTATATACGCTGTCGTTGTCGTCTTTGACGCTCCAGGCATCGTCTAATGTGATAGGACCTGTAAGAACAGCGTTGAGTGTTTCCCTCATCTCCTCTTCTAGCCCGGTGTATTGTGTCGAACGGCTGGTAGAGTTGTAGTAATATCTCGGCTTCAACTCCGTCTCTTTTCCCTCAGCTCTTATTGTCGCGCGACATATAATTACGCCTCTCTCGATGTCGATGTAGAAAACGGCACGTGGAGGTTCTTTCAGCTTGTCTTCAAGTTCTTCGATAGCCGTATCTTCAATCTTGCCGTATTTACGCAGCTCCGGTAGTACACGCTGATAGAAGTTGTCGATGAGCTTCATGCCGATGTCGAATGAAAAATAGCCGTTGCTGTCAGCCATGTTCTGGAGTGCCTTCGCCGACCCAAGCTTTGAACTCTTGGTGCGCTTGAGGTATCCATCCTGGAACCAATATGTGTAGTCGGGAGTTCTGTAGCGCCCCGAAATCTCGCCGGAAACCGTTATGCCTACAACCTTGTTCCTGTCCTCAAGCTTTGTTATCTTCATGTTGAATACGGGATCCACTTCCTTGAAGCCGAGGAGGGGCATCTCACGATATATAACCTTCTCGCCGTTAAGAAGTGTGAAGAACTTATCGAGGTTCTGGTCGAGGCTTATATCTTCCCTTAAATGGCCGGAGTAGTAGTCATTACGTGTCCTTAAAAGAAGATTGATCTCCGCTTCCTTGACAAACTCCATCACTTTCTTTGCGCGTGGTGTGAGTTCTGTGCGGTTGAAATCGACGATGTTGTTTTTGGCAACTGTAAACTCCTTCTTTTCTTCGATTGCCTTCTTCAGCTTTTCGATATCTCTTACCTTGTAGAACTTGCCGTTTATACCCTCGGCCCTGAGAATGACGAAACCTCTACCGTACTTATTGTCCTCCTCGATTACCGGTTCGATATCACAAGAGAACTCGGAGGCGTCATCATCTACGAGGTTGATTGTCTTCTTTTCTTTTTTGAAGTTATTTACAAAGTCGATTGCAGCGACATCGGAGTAGTCGACAACATCCATGTTGTCCTGGATATATTGGATAAGCGATAACAGTGCTGCGGTTTTATGAACACAAAGCTCTATTACCCCCTGGTTGTTCCTATCGTAGTACATGCACACTTTGGAGAGGTAGCTTTTAGTGTACTTCGAATCGGCGTCTTCGCATGAGATAGACTCAATCCCGTCCTGGCCCAGCTCTATTGTAACATCTGCTTTATTCCGCCTTTCATCCCATACATATGCCGAGTAACTGAGAACTTTCTCTTCATCTCTTTTATACACTGAGATTTTGCCTACAGTGATGTTGTTTGTATCGAGAATCCTGAGTGCTTTATTATATGTCTCGACAGTCGGTTTATAAACGGAGAGAGAATTGCCGAATGAAAGATAGTGGGGGTTTCCGTCGTCGTAGGTTGTGAGGGTGACATATCCTACGCTCTGCGGTTTGGGGGGCACTACTTCCTTCTCTACCTTTACTTCCTTCTTTCCTATCGTCACATTTTTGACGATTTTTTCAATTCCATAGAGCCCAGCTGCAGCATGAGCGCAGAAAGGGGAAGCGCATGTACATGTTATGTTGTAGATGGTGTTGTCATATCTATCATACTTTACGCGGTAGACAGTGCCGTTTTCGCTGACCGTTACCGAGTAATCGTCTTTGTTTGGCTTAAATGATATGTAAGGGGGACGGTTATAAAGCTCAAGGCCTTTTGAGAGGCTTTCATTTGAGAATGATTCTTTCCAGTTCGACATAAGGAACAGTCTACTTTATAATGCTTTTTAACTCCATATACACACGATAATTTCTTCTGTTATTTTTTGTCTCCATGCAAAGAAAAACGATGGGGAAGGAGAGGAGGTGGCATTGACTAAACCTCAAACTTTAATTTAAGTTTTTGTAAAAACCTAAAAATCGATATTTTTGGAGGGGTTGAGTATCAACAACCCACGGGTCAAGACTCGGGGTATGAGAGACAAAGCATCTCGTACCCTTGTTGATTAGCCTCAGCGGGGAGGAGTTGTAAAACAAGTCTTTGTGAGCAACGAATCCTCGTGGTCCGTTACTGGAGAATACATAGGTACCGATAGGTGTTGTCCTAGCCTGTCGCTCTACGGTCCGTGTTTAAACAGTCTCGATGGGTAGAGACAGTGATGCGGATTCATAAACCTCCCGTAACTTTGGCGAAGGACGGCGGAGAGTAAGACTCCGTGACGGCAGGAGAAGCCGGTCGTAAAGACATTTAATCTCCACTTGAAACAGCTTTTCGTGACAGAGCTGTAATTCAAGGCACCTAGTCACACCACCCGTAGGAGGACAGTCCATGGTATATGTACAGAATATTTCAGGCTTACCGCTCATGCCATGCACTGAGGCGAAAGCCAGACATCTACTCAAAGAGCACAAAGCCGAAATTGTAAACTATGCACCGTTTACGATTCGTCTTCTCTTCGTCGTTGACGATATTACCCAGCCTGTAACATTAGGTGTAGACGCAGGCTACAAATCCATAGGCTTATCTGCAACAACCGAGACAAAGGTGCTGTATGAAGCTGAAGTCGAACTGAGGGATGATATAACAAATCTTCTTACAGCAAGGCGTGAACAGCGACGCTCAAGACGCAACCGCAAAACACGCTATCGCGCTCCAAGGTTTGACAACAGAGTACACTCGAAAAACAAAGGCTGGCTCGCTCCGTCTGTTGAGAACCGTATCGGTACACATATGGCTGTAATCGAGAACGTATGTAAGCTGTTACCTATTACGAGAATCGTTGTCGAGGTTGCTGCATTCGATATCCAGAAAATCAAGAACCCTGACATTGAAGGCAAAGGCTATCAGCAGGGTGAACAGCTCGGTTTCTGGAACACGAGAGAGTACGTGCTCTGGCGTGACGGGCATAAGTGCAGACACTGTAAAGGCAAATCAAGAGACAACGTCCTCGAAGTACATCACCTTGTACAGCGTAAAGACGGTGGCTCTGACAGACCTGATAATCTCATTACGCTTTGCAGTACCTGTCACGAGGCATACCACAGAGGCGAATTCAAACTCGACAAGCCGAAACGTGGCTTCAGGGCTGAGACCTTCATGGGTGTCATGCGTTGGACACTTGTTAATAGACTCAAGGCAAAATACGGTGACGATATGGTCGGTGTTACATACGGCTATATTACAAAGCACACCCGTATTGAGAATAACCTTGAGAAAGCTCATTACATTGACGCAAGGTGTATTTCAGGTAATGCAACGGCTATGTCGAACGGCAAGGTTTGGAGGCTGACAAAGCACCGCTCACATAACAGGCAGATACATAGGTGTACGATTCTGAAAGGTGGAGTCAGAAAGCTCAATCAGTGTCCGCGTGTAATGTTCGGCTTCAGACTGTTCGATATCGTTATGTATAACGGAGAACTCTGTTACATACACGGCAGACGGGCAAGTGGATATTTCGATGTACGAAAGCTTGACGGGACAAAGGTGTCTGCAAGTACAAACTACAGAGAACTGAAACTCGACAGACATTCGAGAAACATAGATATAAGGTGATGCAACGCAACTGCATCAGAAATGTAAAAGGCCTGTCTTAAGCGGACACGGGAAGACTCCTCCCACGATGCAAGCATCTGGGTTTCCGTCTTCAAAGGGTTTTACAATGAATAGTCTCAGAAAGAGCAACCTTGCCGCCCTTATTACACTTGCCCTCCCGATAGTACTCGAGGAAATACTCTCAACTCTGCTGCAGTATGTAGATACCGCTATGGTCGGTTTTCTCGGCGCCAATGCTACAGCATCCGTTAGTCTCACAAGTACCGTTAATTGGCTTATCTACTCGCTTTTCGGGTCATTCGGGATATCTGTAGTGGCTGTGATATCTACATCATTGGGAGCAAAGGATTACGATAAGATAAAGAGAGCATCTTCGGCGGCTTTCTCCCTCTCGATTGCACTGGGGCTTATTATAGGGACATTGGCTGTCGCCCTTAGTCCATTCATTCCGAAGTGGATGAACGCGGCAGTAGAGATACAAAGCCCCGCATCAATGTACTTTGCGATAATCAGCATCGCCATTCCCTTCCGTGCTTTCATAAACATAGGATCTGCTACGCTACGGGCAGTCAAGGACAGTAAGACACCGATGGTTATCAACCTAAGTGCAAATCTTTTCAACATCGTCCTCAACTACCTTTTGATCTACACATTCTCCCTCGGCGTCAAAGGGGCCGCAATTGCAACGTTGATATCATACATGATTGGCGCTGTGGTCATGTTTGTTGTATGGAAACGAAAGATGCTAATCTCCTTCGAGAGGAAATACTTCAAACCGGAGAAAAAGCTTGTCAGTGAATTTGTGGAGATTACACTTCCCGCTGCTGCAACCAATACAACAAGCTGCCTTGGTCACATTGTATTTGCATCTATCGTATCTTCAATGGGGACAGTAATCTTTGCCGCCCACTCCATCGCACTCTCGGCCGAGACTATATTCTACGTTCCCGGATACGGCTTAAGGGGAGCAACCCAGACGCTCATCGGCGTCTCTGTCGGGGAGAAGGATAAAGAGAAGTTCAGGATAATCGAGCGCCAAGCTGTGATTCTGACGCTCATCATGATGACAATAACCGGCACCCTTCTCTACTTCTTCGCCCACGCTATCATGGGGTTCTTCACACCCGACGAGCGTGTAATAAGGGAAGGAACTGAGATATTGAAGCTCATAGCATTTACCGAGCCTCTCTTCGGACTCATGATTGTAAGCGAAGGTATTTATTACGGCCTCGGGGAAACAAGATTCCCGTTCATAATCGAGACTATCGGAGCATGGGGAATAAGGATTCTCTTCTCCTCAATTCTCGTTAAGTTCTTTTCTGCTTCCCTAATGGACGTGTGGATGTGCATGGCTGTGGATAATATCTTCCGTGCCCTGGGGCTATCACTCCCGATTCTTCTCAAGAAAGGGAATACCCTCTTTGATAAGAAAACAGCTTAAAAGCTGTAGCGGGAGGGTGAGATATCGGGAAAATCGGATGCCTTTTCGTCGATGAACATTATCATGTATATGGGAAGGTAGGTAATCTTACCTTTCCTCTGTACATTAGCATTACTCAATACGTATGCTTCCTCTATCCCGTATTCCTCAATACCCAATACGTTATCGAGGGCGGAGTGTCTTGAGTAATCCTTTCCGCTTTTCACTTCAATGGGAAGAACCTTACCGTTATGTTCGATTACAAAATCGATTTCGCCGTTTTTCTTGCTGTTGTAGTAATAGAGGGGATAACCGTGACTGTTGAGCTCCTGGGCCACCACATTCTCGTAAATCGAGCCTTTGTTGACGCCCTCATCATTCATCAACACCGCCAGTTTGGAGCTCCTGCCGTATACGGAAGTAAGAAGTCCTACATCAGATAAAAACAGTTTGAAAAGTGAGTTCTTCTCATTGAGTAAGAGTGGAATTACCGGTGCTGTTACATTGAACACCCCCAATGCAACTCCCGCCTTCCAGAGCCAGACGAAGCTGTCTTCAATCCTTTCATACCTCAAGTCTTTTTTGATATCACGAACATTGAACCTCTTGTTCTTTTCGTTGAGCTCGGACGGAATGAGGTTATAAATCTGGGAGATAAGAAGCTTTCTATTCTCCGCTTCATATTGCGTGAAGTCTTCTTTGTATCTTTCAACGAGCGAATTGTGATTTCTTATAACGTCGTCTATATTGCCGCTCTTTCTGTATTCCTCCACGGCAGCAGGCATTCCACCGATGATGAGATAAAGATTGAAAATCTCAATCATCTTCTTATGTATCTCATCGTCAACAGGAGTTTTTTCCAGGTATGAATGTCTGAGGCTCTCAATAAGATCCTCTTTAACAGCAAATACCTGAAGAAACTCCTCGAAATCGAGTGGATACATATTCAGCGTTTCAAGATACCCCACAGGAGCCGACCTCAGGTTAACGAGCTCCACACCCAGAAGAGAACCGGAAAGAATGTACCTGAAGCGTCTGTCGTCGACAAGAAACTTTATTCTTGTGACGATCTCCTTTGAGCGCTGTATCTCATCAAAGAAGAAAATAGTCTTTCCCGGCGTCACTTCCCTCCCCGAGAGGAGACTGAGCTTCATGACAAGGCCTGAGGTATCTGAAGCGGTATTGATGATTGTTGAAACCTTCGGCATATCGATAAGGTTGAACTCGATGAAATCTGCTCCAGCCTCTTCAAGGCACTTTCTGATTACATAGGTCTTACCTGCCTGTCGCACACCGGAAATAAGGAGGGCTTTATCTCCCTTCTCTATCCACTTTCGAATGTCTTGCTCTATCTTCCTCTTCAGCACAACAGGCTCCTTATCTTGGATTATGTCACTTTTCCAATGATATTATACCCTTATTTTGTCATTTTTCCATGATGAATATCCCATAATTTTGACATTTTTCCATAGCAGGTGTACTAAAAATCAGCAGAGTTGAATTTCTATTTCAAACCAAAATCTACGTGTTCTGAACACTTCGTCCCTACAATAGGATTCAATATAATTTCTCTATTCTCCCGTTCTCCGGTGGAAGTAGTCCAATCAAAATCAACATCAACATTAGATCCATATGTCGGATATATGGTAATCGTACCAGATTCGCCGGTGTAAGTTAAATTCTCTTCGGATTTTCCTTTACTGTCCGACCAACTATAAGTAACACCGCCTGGTATCTTTTTGCCGAAGTCAACTTTACTTGTATAATGATCTACTATAATTACAAGTTGCGCAGTCGTAGGCTCTTCATCTGATTTCCCCTCACTACCAGATTTGGAGTTAGAGCTTGGACTGCAGCTAACAAAACACAAGCACAAACACAGAATCCCAAATAAAACTATAAGACTCTTCTTCATACACTTCTCCTACATAATCATTTCTATTTGAAGCATTGGTCTA
>CAVJEL010000064.1:0-10604 GCA_963648635.1 Ruminococcus intestinalis | reverse complement strand
TTAGTCTCGCCATCACCGTTGTCGTATGACCACTTGAAATCGATTGGGTCGGTAACAGAAGAGGAAGCGTTTGTCGAGCTGCCGTCGATGAGGGATACTGTCAGAGATACTGTCTGCCACTTGTTTGTAAGGTAGATGTTTGTATTCTCGTACTCCTTGTTATCACTGTCGTAGGTGCAGTCGATTGAAGTAGTTTTGCTCTCTGTGAGGCTCCAGTCAGATCCTGTCTGGATGTCGTAGATAGTGACTTTCGGCGCATCATAGTACTTTGTTGTGCCGTCTGCAGCTTTATATGGCTCCTTATAGTCTTCGCGGTATTTGATTGTGATTGTAGCCGTTCCGTTTGTGAAAGAATCGACAGTTGCACCGACATTCTGGTTTGTTTCGTCATAACCATCGGCATACTTGTATCTGAAGGAAATTCCGCTGGAGGATGTTATTGTCGAGTCAGTTCCGGCAGAAGTTGTGGCGTTCTCGTCGCTGTCCTTGAGCTTTATTACGAGTGTCTTTGTCACTGTAGCCTTATCCATATAGATAATGCCGAAGTTGTTGGACTTGTCGCTCTGAATTGTGCGTCCGGGGACCTTCACAAGGCCGTAGTCCTTGTGGAAGGCGAGGAGGTAGACAGTCTTGTTGTCGGCGTCCTTACCGTACTCAGGACTCGTTGTCATCCATCTGAGGTTGGCGATGCTGAATGAGCCGTCGGCAGCAGTCTTTGCAGAAGGAACGGAGTTATCTGAGAACTCGCTCTTGCCGTCCCATGACGAGTACTTGTCATTCCATGTACCCTCATCAAAGTATGCGTAAACCATAACATCTGCTATTCCACCGCTGGAAGTAGACGATGTCTCTCTTACGCTTCTGTCCTTGACAGTTCCGCTTATTGCGGAATCGAAGACAGCCGAGCAGGCTGTAAGCATTAATAGTACCAAGAGTACTAATGAACTCAACTTAATTATTCGTTTCATTTTCTTTATTCTCCTCGGCTTTAGCTGCCGTCTTTTTATTTAATTTTTTATAAGCTCTCTTGAGCTTTCCCTTCTCAAGAAGGAAGTAGTAGATAGGCATCATGTAGAGGGTAAGGATTGTACTTGTCGCTAGTCCTCCCATGATTACCTGACCAAGCGGGGCGTATATCTCTGCGCCTTCACCCTTAGCAACTGCCATAGGAATGACACCGAGAACAGTTGTGAGGGTCGTCATCAATATGGCCCTGAGTCTTGTTGCCGTACCTTCTGCTGTCTCTTTCTCGAGTATCTCCCTCTCTTCGTCGTAGGTGAGAAGTCCAAGTGTTTCGGTGTATTCGTCGAACTCGATTCCCTTCTTATTGAGGAGGGCTTCTCTATCCTGCTTACGTGCAATGTTAGCGTAGTCTGCAATGACAATACCGTTATTGACGAGCATACCTACAAGCGAGACGATACCCAATATTGATACTATACTCATCGTCGAGTTGAATATCGTAAGAGCAAGGACTGCTCCGATGATACAGAACGGGAAGAGCAGGAGGATCAGGAACGGCTGGTCGAAGCGCTCGAAGACTGCAACCATTACAAGGTATACGAGGAAGATTGCAACAAGAAGTGCCTCTAAGAGCGGTAACAGCGAGCTCTGAACGAGGTCGCCAAGACCACTAGTCTTAGTCGTGACGCCTGTCGGGAGCGGGTTTTCAGCAAGGAAGGCGTTAATCTTAGTCGTTACGCTATCCGTACTCTCAGTTGTGAGCGTAGCGGAAACAGATATTGAGTTCGCCCTGTCGCTGTGGTTTATCTGGCTTAGGCTCTCGTCGAGTGTAAGCTCCGTTACGTTACCCAGTGCAATCGTCTGTCCGGCAAGGGATGTTACCGATATGTCGTTTAAACGGTCGGATGAAAGGCTTTCGTCCTGAACGTTACTCGAGAGGTGGATGTCGTAACTAGTGTCGCTGCTCTTATCTTTGTACTTTCCGATATCTGTTCCATAGAAGAGAAGGGCTGCTGTCAATCCAGCTTCCTGAGAAGGAACGCCGAGGGATGTCAGGTACTCGTAAGTGCCGTTGATGACTGCAGTCTTAGCGTCGTTTGATGCGTTGATTGAGACAGTCATAACCTCAGGATATGTCAAAAGCTCTTCTTTTATCTTTTCAGCTTCTTCATAGAGAACTGTGCTGTCGTCTCCGACAAGCGTGAGGCCGTAACCACCGCCGTTACTTACGAGGTTGATAAGTCTATCGAAGCCTCCGTTCGTAACACTGACTGTTGCATCAGGTACCTTACTTGAGAGTGCTTCCTGCACCTCCCTCATGATAACGTGTATATCTCTATCTCTACTTGCAACAGGAACTAGGACTGCGTGTATTGCGCCTTCGTTCTTCTTTGCCTGGCTTACTACATCCATGCTGTTACCTGAATAGACGACGTCAGTCTTCAATTCCGGTGTCATATCGATGAGAATGCCTTCGATTTCGTCCATTGCTGCTCTCGTTTGGTCAAGAGAGTATGTCTCCGGGAACGATACTGCGATATAGAAGTCGCCGTTATCTGTACTCGGGATGAACGAGAACTGCATGTTCGGAAGGATGTAGATACTCAGCGCTAGAACAAGGATTCCCGCAAGGAGCATGAATGGTGTATGGCGCTCAGTAAAGTAGAGTGAGCGTGCGTAGTGCTTCTCGATGACCCCCAGTCCTTTGACAATGAAGTTCTCCCTCTTAGGCTTACGCTTGTTGTCATCTTCCTTTAATAGTTTCTTCATAAGGAACGGAATATATATGATGGCAACGACAAGGGATGCTGAAAGCGAAAGCATGAAGGTGACAGATACATCCTTGAGAATCTGACCAACAAGTCCGCTCATCATTGCGATAGGTAAGAATACGACGATTGTCGTCAAGCCAGATCCCATAACCGATCCGATGACGTCATCTGTTCCCTTGAAAATTGACTCGTTGACAGAGTAGAGGGCCTTACCGTTACTGTCAGTTGCCTGGTAGAACCTGTAAACCTGGTCGAGTACGAGAATTGCGGCACCGACGATGTTACCCAGTGCAACGACAATACCCGAGAGCGAGAGAAGGTTGACTGTGATTCCCATCAGCTTCATACCGATGAATGTAAAGAAGATTGAAAGAGGAATCGAGAGACCGATGATGATTGTGGCCTTCCAGTCGGAGAGGAAGATGAAGATGACGAGGACACCTATTATGATACCCATGACACCAGACTCGATGACAGTCGAGAGTGAGGAGTTGACGAGTGTTGAGTCATCGCTGACCATCGTGAACTTGAGTGCGCCGCCTGTCTTTTCCTCTTCTTCTGCCAGAATCTTTTTAACCTGATTGGTAATCTCGATTGTGTTACCGTCACTACGCTTACAGATATCGATGGAGATGACTTCCTGGCCGTTTCTCGTTACATAGAAGTCTCCGCTCTTGTAGTCGAGTGATATTGTACTTACGTCCCCCAGTCTTACCATGCCGCCGTCAAGCGAGTAGCCGACGGGTAGGGAGGCTATATCATCAAGGGAGGTGTATTTGCTGTCGAACTTCGCATCAATTTCTGTTCCGGCATAACTGACGGAGTCGAGAGGAATCGAGTAGTTGTTGTAGGAAAGCATCTGATAGACGGCAAGCGGGCTTATACCTCTGCTATTGAGCTCGTCTATATCGAGAACGATGTCGACTGTTGCGGTCTTTGCACCATTGACTGTTATTGTTGATACTCCTGATATCTGGGAAAGCTGAGGCTTAATCGTATCCTCGATGTACTCTCCGATAGAGTTGATGTCTCCGCCTTCGCTTTCAACAACAAAGGATGCAATCGGGAGCATGCTGGTGCCTCCGACGAGGGCGTTAGGACGACCTGAAATTCCCGAGGGTAAATCATCGATGAGGTTGTCGATACGGTTTCTTACTTCGTCGATTTCGTCATACGGGTCGATTCCGTCCTGATAGGTGATTGCAATAATCGAGGCACTGTTTATCGACTGGCTCGTCATACTTTTGAAGTTCGGCAGTGTGACGAAGTCGTCCTCAAGTATCTCGGTAACAGTCTCCTCGATATCCTGGCTAGATGCGCCGGGATAGATTGTCAGGACATAGACCATAGGGTTCGATATGTCCGGAAGGAATTCTGTGTTGGTGTCGCTTACCGCCATAAGACCGAAGACACCCAGAGCAAGGAGTGTCATTGCGATGATGACGGGATGTGCAACAGGATAACGTGTCAGTTTCATGTCAGTTGCCCTCTACGATATTGACGCTCTCTCCCGAGAGGATTGAACTCTGGCCCTTTATAATGAATTTCGTCTCCTCAAGGCCTGAGGGGAGAAGAACATAGTCATCGTTCATGAATGATGACGAGAGGTCGATATAAGAGGCTATGGATTTCTCTTCGTCCACGTAATATGCCGATCCGTCAAGCTTAAGAGCGCTACGCGGAATTGTATATCCTGTCTTCTCGTCCACAGTAATTGTGACCTTTACATACATACCGGGTCTAAATTGACTTGGGTCGTCAAGCTTCAGATAGAGTTTGAAGTTACGGCTTGATGAGTCGATATATGGTGAAACAGCTTTAACACTGGCTGTAGTTGTAACGGATGAGGAATATTCACCTTCAGGCTTTGTTACAGTAATAGTCGGAGTAGTGGAGCCGTCTGTGAAGAGTGAATAGTACTTTTCGCCAAGATTGAGATTGACAACTAAATCCGATATGTCGGCAAGTAGCGCTATCGGAGTTCCCTTTATAGCTGTGCTACCCTTACTCGACACAGTCTTGAGTACGGTGCCTGATGCATGTGCTGTCACATCGGTATATGAGAGCTGGAGCTCTGCTAGTTCCATCTGGGCCTTGTATGCGTCCCTCTGTGCCTTTGTAGTATCATAATCCTGCTGTGATACGGCATTGCTCTTATAGAGCTTTTCAACCCTTTCGAACGAGCTTTCATATGCTGTATATGCAGCCTTTGCCTGCTCGAGCTGAAGTCTGTACGGCTCGGGATCAATTCTTGCGATAACATCTCCTTCATTAACCCAGTCGCCTTCCTGGACAAGATACTCGACTATCGTACCCTCTACATATGGCGTGACGGGGATTGTCGAGTCGGCACTGACGGAAGATGAGAGTGTCAGCGTCTTTTTGACTGTCCTTATTTCAGGCATGACAACCTCCACCGGAGTGGTGGGTCTGTTGTATACAGTCTCGGTTCTTGTTGAGTAGAACCATCTTAAAAGAAAGAAAAGACCAATGAAAATTACAATTAAGACAAGATACATCAGAACTGTCTTCGGTTTACTTGTTTTTTTGTCGTTCATTCATTCCTCACTAAAACAGGATTGAATATACAAAAAAGGGAAAAATGTTCAACACCTGAAGAGCACGAATAATACACAAAACTACAAAAAGCGTAAAATCCAACAAATGTGAAATATTTATTTATTTTCTTAATTATCTTCTTTAAATTTAAGGAGTTGCAGAAATTAACTTAACAAAAAATAAAAAATATTTTTCCCGACACATGTATTTTTCTCCGACACTAGTTGCTTTTTTTCAAAAAACGGATATAACTCTTACACATGGAAAGGAAAACGAACAAGAATGGCATGCGTTCACGCCGCCTGATAAGGGAAGCCCTCCTTAGGCTTCTCAAGACAAAGAGCCCTGATGACATCACGATAATGGATATCGTAAACGAGGCCGATATAAACAGGGCCACATTCTACGCCCACTACTCATGCCTGAGGGATTTATACGACGAAATCGAGAAAGAGGTAATCGATAAGATGATGGATATCCTCAAGGACTTCAAGGCCGAAAACTTCTTTTCCAACCCCGGCCCGCTTTTATTACAGATAAGCATATTCCTCAACGAGGACATAGAGACTTATAGGACGCTTATTAAGACTCCCGGCTCCAATCTTTTCATAGAGAAGCTCATGGGTATATTCATTGATTACCTTAAGAGGGACAGTTCAATACCCGAAGAAGTGAGGAATGCCAGGAACTTCAATATACGGGCATATTATTTTGCCGGAGGACTCTCGACTCTCTATCAGGAATGGTTCAACGGTAACCTGGATTGCACGCTCTTCGACATTCCTCTCGAAGTGGGGAAGATGCTCTCCTCAGGATGCAACTTTGCAACTCTTTGATTAATTGTTAAAGCTCTATTAGCGCGTTAGATTCAAGAGGTATTTCCAAGCGGGGACAATGTGAATTACTGTATTATCAATAACGGTGTTCTCTTCGCTTGACAGTGTCACGATAGTCGATGATTTAAGGCGTCTTTGATGTTTTCCACAACAAGTGTAGTTTGTTATTTTTTGAAAACCTTTAAAGTTTTTTTAACGGTTTGCCTAAAACCTGATAAGAAGTTTGGAAAACTATTCTCGGAATCGGTATGGATATGGGGCTTACAATGAAGACCGGAGAGATCGAAGGACAGAGAAAAGTGATTGTGGCGAACGGAATTTCCACATTTCTCGGATCCCTTCTTGGAGTGAGCAACGTCACCGTTATGGCTGAATCTGCAACCGGCATAAGAGAGGGTGCGAGAAGCGGACTCTCGACAGTAGTTGCCGGAATTCTCTTTCTCCTCATGACTCCGTTTGCACCGCTGGCAGAAATGATCTCCGATGCGGCAATGGTGGCTCCTCTGGTGATGGGTGCAATGTCGATGATGAGCGGTATCACCGAGATAACATGGAAGCATGTCGAAATATCACTCCCATATTTCCTCACAATCATGGGAACCCCGTTCACATTCAGCATTACAACAGGCCTCATGCTCGGCATCATCTCATATACAGTCATCATGGTTGCACGGAGGCGAGCCGCTCTAATCGACCCTGTGCCCTACACCCTCTCCGGAGTTTTCATACTGAATATGGTGCTAGGTGCTGTCATTTGACAAAAATTCCCGCTTTCGAAGGCGGGGTTTTCCATCCGGATATGTTCAGCTATTACAATTAAAAAGTCAGATCTTCTGTTTCCGGAACAAGTTTTATGAATTGTGACCTGTAGAAATCTATCTTCTTATCAGCATCTGGCTCATTTCTGCGTACTGCACGGCGAAGCAGTCGCATATAACCAATAATCTTAGCTTTTTTTTCTACTTCCAGAATACGAGCCTCATCAGTTGTTCCAAGATACATTGCAAGTGCTTTGTGCCAGAATTGGGATGTTATGTCAAAGGGAATCTTTAAATACTGCACGATTACATCATGATCCAGCTCTCCAAAGCCGACAAAAGCATTGAATATTGAACCAAGTTCAAATATTGGATGGCCGACGCAGAGTGTGTCCATATCTATAAGAAGTGCTTCCCCGTCACGTACCATAACATTGTTTGTATGATAATCTCCATGAAGCATAGTCTGCTGCTCGGGAACAGCCTCTACCATTCGATAAAGCTTGTTTCCGATTTCCGGTGGCAAATAAGCCTTATCGAATTCAGCCCAACTCAAGGCAACTTCCTTCATGTCCGGCATATCGCCGGGTTTTACATGTGTGCTGTGAATCTGCTTCAGCATATCGATAAAGTATTTAAGAGGAACATCCAGGTGCTCTGGATCCTTTTTTATAAGTTTTGTAAGTGATGTTGCTTCAAGAAGTTCCATTACAGTGCCGTAACTTTCTCCGACACGAACCACATCATAAGGAATTGCCGTATTGATTCCAAGAATAAAAGCTTTACGTGCCAGTTCACGTTCTCTTTTAATTTCCGGAAGAGCATCTGAGTTGAAGTACACTTTTACAATAGTCTCGGCATCATAACGGTACACAACACCATTTGCACCTCTTCCTATTATTTCAGAGCCTTCTACAGAAAGATGGCGGTATGCTTTCTGTACTGTCAACATTTCAGTAAACCCGGTCATGCTCAAAATGTCATAAACCTCAGGTGAGACGTTTATCATTGTCAGATTCGGCTCTTTCTTGCGTAACTTCAAAATAACACGCAGGCCGGCACTGGAGATATATTCAAGATCTTTGGCATCAAGCACAATCGGAGCGCCTTCTGCCGACTCATATTCTTCATTGATTTTATTTTCAATTTCACCTGCATTGGCAGAACTTATACTTCCTCTCAGGTAAATTGTTACTTCATTACTCATAATCTTATCTCTAGTATCGGTAATTTCATGAATCACAGTGATTCGAAATATCTCCAAAAACTGCCTGGACTAAGCCACTATATTCCTGCCAGGCCAGAGTATCAGAAAGTTCTTTTGTATAGTTCAAAACAGAACAGTAATACCATTTGTGTTCCGCAGGATCTTTCTGGTTGAAAATCTGCCACAAAGCATGACCTTCTTTCTTCCACAGCGAATAAATTGAACGTATATTTGACAGCTTATCACCCAAAAATAGAATTTTAACATCGATATCTTTCGTATTTTTGAGAACCTCCAGGGCTTCCTCTTTGCGAACTTTCCACGTACTTTCAGCCGGAAGTTCTTTTCTTTTGTCTTCTGTTTCAGATGCTACCAGCTGTGCAACTCTTTTCCCGAATTCCTTTTCAATTTCCTGAATTTCCACTTCGGTGTCTTCTACAACATCATGAAGTGCACCTGCTGCAATAACCTCTTGTTTCGTAGTTAAGGATCCGACAATAGCAGCTACCTCAACAGGGTGCAGTATGTATGGAAGAGTAGACTTCTTTCTCTGCATACCATCATGAACATTTGCGGCATATATGATTGCTCTTTCAACTAAACCCACGATATTACCCTCGCCTTATTATGACTCAATCAAGATTAACAAGTTAATGAAACTTTTACAATTTCAAATCCTGCTAATCCACTGAGCCACAATGCATTCGTCATAAGTCATAATTTTCTCATCAATATCTTAGGAATGTGGAAAAGGCATAAAGTCTTTTATGAGGGGCTCGGGATATTTCCGACATTGATAGACTTTCTATTTCTTCTCTTCCGTTCTGTCACGAGCTTGAGGAGAAGGTGTACCTCGGATTTTTATCAAGCTACAGACAGAGAAAAAGCTGTCTTGTGCCGGTTCCAGAGGATGTTGTCATCAATGATACAGAAACTACACAGGAAATGACCATGCATAGGGCTCTTAATGGTGATGACGGCAAGGACATAGCTCTTCTGGGTGTCCCCGGTACAGGAAAGACGGAGTGCATAAATAAACTCTTATCTCACTATCCGCAGCATATCGTTCATCACACAGAAGACGGTACTTTTCACCAGATTCTCTGGATAAAGATTGAGCCGTCGAGTAATAACGACCTTGCAACTCTCTATGATAATTTCGGTATTGCACTGGATAACGCCCTTGGTAATAAAAATGTCTATGCAAGCCTAATCAGAAAGAAGAGAAAACTTGGTGAGAAAGCAAACTATATTTCAAGTCTGATAAACACATTCTCCATCGGGATGCTGATTATTGACGAGATACAACGCCTTGAACTCAATAAGAACAGGGCTGAGTCATTTGAAAGTATCATGACCATCATGAATAACACTAAGGTGCTGTTTCTTGTGGCAGGAACAGAGGAGGCTTACAGCATCATATTCAACAAGTATTACACATGGAGGAGAATCGGCTGTCAGATATCGACAACGATGTATTGCCGTGACAGAGAGTATTTCAATGTTTCGATGCCACTGATTATGGGGATAAATTGGTTTAAAACCAAACAGGAGTATAACCGTCCCGACATCCTTGACACCATGTACAATATTACATCGGGCAAAATCGACCTGATGATAAAACTCTGGAAGAATGTCCAGACAGACTATGTCCATCTTCTGGATAAAGAGAAGGAGTCGTTTGTTCTGACACCGGAGTTCATTATCACAAGTTCTCGCCGACATGACATCTTCATGCCGGAGATGACAAGGGATGCAATTTCAAATGATTTGATTATGCGTGCAAATCTTAAACTTGATGAGGAGTCGAAGAAAGCTGCTTCCAAATCAACCAAAGCTGCAGGCGATAACGATGATGCGGTGCTGATGAAAGAGAAGCTGAAAATAATGAACAGGCTCTCCAATCTCGAACGTAAGGATGATGCATATCATATATATGAGAGGGCGAAGCTCAATCTCAGTGAAAGCGGAGACGAATACAGCGATGAGACTATCCTCTCGGTTATAGAGAAAACCTTCTCTACCAAAAACAACAAGAATAAAGAGCTGAAGGAACTTCTTTCTCTCATCCTCAGAAAGATACGCAATAAACCTCAGGAGAAGAAGCCGAAGGAGAAGGCATCAGCCTCGACGGATATAGATTTGACGACGTTTAAACCCGAGCAATTGGACGCATAGCCCTGTTCTTAAAAACTGATGTGATAATGCCTGGTGCTGCTGCCAGGTGTTTTTTTTCGACGATTTTTCTTAAACTTTGAGTGCTGTTTCCAATTACAATACAGATTTCTGCATCAAAAATTAGATAATTGGGCCGGTCAGATGATTTCGCTGTTTCTTAAACAATTCAGATTTCTGTCGCTGTTTCCGAAACAATACATAATTCTGTATATCTGCTTCTACAACAATACAGATTTCTGCATTGAAAAAGGCCTCCGAAGAGACCATTTTTCACGTTTTTGAAGTGGCTGTTTCCACTTTACATGCTCTGTTTCCGATAAGAATACAGATT
>CAVJEL010000063.1:0-10709 GCA_963648635.1 Ruminococcus intestinalis | reverse complement strand
TATTCGATTGTTGCAAGTTTTATCGTGTTGATTGTACCTTTTCCTCCGTCGGCAGGACCACCGCAGAGTACAACGTTGTCACCTTTCTCAAGGTGGAGAATCTCCTTTGCCTTCATTACTGCATAGTGGAACATTACATCAGACGATGTGTATTTCTCACTGAGAACTGGAGTGACACCCCAGCTGAGGTTGATAAGTCTCCATGCACTTTCACTTGTCGTCATACCGATGATAGGGACGGGACACCTGAAGCGTGATACAAGTCGCACAGACATTCCGCTCTTGGAGCATACTACTATCGCCTTGGCACCTGTGTCGATTGCAAGGTCACATGTTGCGTGTGAAATTGCATCGGTGAGGTTGTGGATGGTGTAGTCTGTTGTTCTGAATCTGCGCTCGTAGTTGATGTCGTTCTCTGTTGTCTCACAGATTGAGGCCATAGCGTTTACGGCTTCGACAGGGTGCTTACCTGCAGCGGATTCACCACTCAGCATCACGGCACTTGTTCCGTCATATACTGCATTTGCCACGTCAGATATCTCGGCTCTTGTAGGACGCGGGTTAGTAATCATGCTCTCCAGCATTTCGGTTGCTGTTATTACACGCTTACCGAGTATCCTGCAGCGTGATATAAGGTATTTCTGGATTGCAGGAAGTGAGACAAACGGTACTTCTACTCCAAGGTCTCCACGTGCAACCATAACTCCATCGACGTACTTTGCAATTGCGTCAATGTTGTCGATTCCCGCCTGGTTCTCGATTTTCGCAATAAGTTCGACTCCCTCTCCACCGTGTTTATCGACAAAGGTTCTGACGCTCTTGACGTCGCTTTGGGTCGAAACAAATGAGAGTGCTATGTAGTCGATGCCGTTCTCAAGGCCGAAGAGGATATCATCCTTGTCATCCTTCGAGAGATATACGGCCCTCGAAACGTGGCCGGGGAAATTCATTGACTTTCTGTCTGAGATAACACCGCCATCAATTACTGTACATGTGCAGTCCTTATCTGTTTTCTCGTCGACCCTGAATGACAAGAGGCCGTTGTTGACAAGGATAATCTGCCCAATTTCGATTTCGTTGAAAAGATTCTTGTAGCTGACGGAGCAGTGTGTACTGTCGCCCATGACATCTTCAGTTGTAAATGTGAATTTGTCACCGGCCTTGACTTCTGCCTTATGATTCTCGAAAAGGCCGACTCTGTACTCAGGACCTTTTGTGTCGAGCATGATTGCAATCGGCAGTGAGAGCTTCTCTCTGACCTTCTTTATAAGGTTGATTTTTCTCAGGTGTTCTTCATGTGTTCCGTGGGAGAAGTTGAGTCTTGCAACATCCATCCCGGCCAAAGCCATCTTTTCCAGCGTCTCTTCGTTTTCCGATGCCGGACCAATTGTACATATAATCTTTGTCTTTCTCATATGCGTATTCTAATAGGATTTGAGGTATTATCCAATTTATAAGTGTAAAAATTCTGTAAAAGCTTTCAATTTCTCTCAAAACACGGCTTTGAAGTGTGAATACTCCAATGAAAAGTCGAAATGGCTTATCTTATACGGCACCCATATGCTCTTCTTTGCTCTCCGCTATATTTTCCAACGCTCTTAACCAATTTGAAAAATATGATTATATTCACTGTGGAGAAAACAATGAAAAAGAAAACTATGACACCCATAACACTTTTATGTGGTTATCTGGGGGCAGGAAAGACAACCCTCCTTAATAATGTACTTAAAAACCAGGAGGGCTATAAGGTAGCTGTAATCGTTAATGATATAGGAGAAGTCAATGTCGACGCTTCTCTTATCGCAAAGGGCGCTAATATCACAGACACGCAGGATATAGTTCCACTTACAAACGGCTGTATATGCTGTACTCTCAAAGGTCAGATGGCGAAGAACATCGAGAAAATCATCGCTAGTGGCAAATACGACTACATTATGATTGAGGCAAGTGGAGTATGCGAGCCTATGCCGATAGCTCAGCAGCTCATGTCCATCAAAAACGGTGTTCTCGACAACATCGTTGGAGTAGTTGATGCAATGAGACTTGTGGACGAGTTTGCATCGGGCGAAAAGCTACTTGAAAAGGACAAGATTGGAGAGGAGGACATCGAGAGTCTTCTTGTCCAGCAGATAGAGTTCTGCTCGACACTCGTAATTAATAAGATTGATCTTGTCTCGGAAGATGACAAGAAGAAGGTTAGAGAAGTAATCGAGGCATTACACCCCGGCGTAAAGGTCATCGAAACAACAATGGGTAATGTTCCTGTTTCTGAAATTCTCTCTACTTCATCATTCGACTTCGACAGGGTATTTGAAGAAGCAGGATGGTGCAGGGCACTTATGAGCGATGAAGGCTTCGAGGACCATGATGAGGATGAACATGAACACCATCATCACGATCACGACGATGACGACGAGCATGAACATCACCATGACGATGATGATGACGACGATGAACACGAACATCACCATCATGACGATGACGACGATGAGCACGAGCACCATCATCACCACCACGAGCATAAGCACGAAGGGGAGAGCGAGGATGAGTATGGTATCGGGACATTCATTTACTACCGCCGTAAACCTTTTGTGAGAGAGAAGCTGAGAGAATATGTGAAGACCTGGCCGAAGAACATAATCAGAAGCAAGGGTACAATATGGTTCAGCGACGAGAATGATATGGCCTATGTGCTCGAGACAACAGGTCGTCAGCTTGTCTGTTCAGCTTACGGTAAATGGGTTGCTTCAGCTCCTCAGGAGATAAGGAAGAAACTCATCGAGGAGAGCCCCGATATTCTTAAGGACTGGGATCCATATGTTGGTGACCGTATGATTAGACTTTGCATAATCGGTCGCAACCTCGATAGGAATAAGATTTCAGCCGAGCTCGATAATCTCCTTGCAGACTAATAGCGGAAGATAAGTCGGATTTACTCCCTTTATATGAAAGCCCCCTTTCGACGATTTGAGAGGAGGGTATTTTTATTGGTGTTAAGAAGGAAAGAATGACAAAAACTCTTGCACCAAGTTCCATTATAAATGCAAACTGGGTTGGAAAATACCGTATTAAGCGTTTATGCGTCAGGTCTTATCCTGCCCACTTTCCTCTTTTTCAGGTGGATCATCCTTCTTTTCATCCCTCATCTCCACTTGAGGAATGAGGGATGAGGCTATCTTCCCCTTTCCCTTATGCTTGACATAGAAGTACCCGATAATCGAGAAGGCCACGGCGCCTATGAAGTTGATGAATAAGTCCTTCATTGTGTCGAAGAGCCCGACATCGAGGTAGCCACCAAGTCCCAGTGCCGTCTCTGTTCCATCTCCCTGGACGATGATTACATCTACAATATCGTTGATGACAACAGCCTTGTTCTTTTTATCGGGATTGAGAGAAACCGAGCCGATGGAGTGTATTACGTAGTCTTTCTGAAGGTCGAAAGAGAAAATTCTGTCTCCGCTGAACTCGAAGAACTCCCAAAGAACTCCTATTGTCATCGAGAAGCAGAATGCTACGACGGCAAGAAAGGCGGGGGAAAGCTTGAATGAGAAGCGCTCGTTACGATTAAAGAAGTCGACAAGGGCAAAGCCGACGGCAGCAAATAGAAAGCCGTTTATGCAATGTAGTACGCTGTCCCAGAATGGAAAGGCTATATAGAAGGATGCAATCTCCCCCAGAATTTCCGCTGCAAATATGAATACAAGGATTATGACTTCGAATGCAGTTGGGAGGTATACATGGAATGTGCGTGAGAAGAAGGACGGAAGTAGCATCAGAAAGAGTGTGAGTAGACACGTAAATGCCGCTTCGTAGTTACGCATGAATATAAATCTAACAAGTACGCCTATTACCAGCGCTCTTTCTATAAGATATACGATTAGTGTTGTCTTATTGCCGTAAATCGGCGCTTTCTTTTTCTTTTCTTTCTTTCCTTCCTTCAATGACATCTTGAACAATCTCCATTACAGTTTCCGCTTCCGCAATCGAGAGCAAAATCATCGGTCTCAAGTGTGCCCGATAGATATGCCGTTATTACATCTTCTGTCCTACCCCGTGCGCCCCCGATTATTTCTACATCCTTACGTGCGAGTTCAATCATCAAGTCTATACCTACTGTAAGACAGACAAATGCTCCGACTTTGTACTCATCTATACACGATATTATATCATCTTTACCGTTTACAAGAACCTCGAGTTTTTCACCACTGTCATCAACTATGATTAGGGCCGAGGAGTCTTCTGCCTTTCTTGTAATCAGGCCTGATTTATCTGCAAATGCTGTTTTCATAGGTTAAGTTTAAATAATATGCTTTATTAAAACCATAGTTCAGGCTTAAGATAATTCAAACTCTTGGAGACAGAAAAGTAAAAATTTCTACTATTTGTCCCAATTTGATAGCAGTTCTTATTGAATTCAATGTTTTTGTTTATTCAATTAGCTGTTACAATAACTATGATTCATGAATCCCCCCGGATGCTTGAATACAAATTTTGAGGAGTGTCTATGGCTGACGACAATATCGCTTTTGAGAGTTTTAATGTTTTTATTAAGGAAATGCTTGATAAAGCTAAAAACAAGTGTTTTACCGATGAATTGGCAGACGACATTGCCGAGGGGATTTCTCAAGGCATTGCAGAGGGCGTTGTAGAAGTAAAAAACGACGCAGATAAGAATGCTGTCAAAAAGTTGAGAACTGTCCTGAGGGCTAGAAAGTTCTCGACAAAAGAGATTAACGAAATCATTGATGACTTCAAAGCTCTTTGAGCTATGAGTAAAGAGAAGGGAAAGCTGGAGGAGATTGAAGCCTCCATAAGGCATGAGTACCGCTCGAAAATCTGGACTCCGTTCATTGATGCACTGAAAACCTATCGCCTTATTGACGAGGGTGATAGGATTGCTGTGTGCATATCGGGTGGAAAAGATTCGATGCTCCTCGCCCTTCTTTTAAGGATGCTCGAGCGAGTCTCCGATTTTCCGTTTAATCTTGAATACATTGTGATGGACCCCGGCTACAGAGAGGAAACCCTTACCGTTGTTAAGAACAATCTTGCTCTTTTCAATCTTGATGCCGAGATATGTAAAACCGACATTTTCTCTTCTCTTGAGGATGGGGGAAAATACCCATGCTACCGCTGCGCAAAGATGAGGAGGGGATGGCTATATAGGCTTGCTAAAGAAAGGGGATGCAATAAGATAGCGCTGGGGCACCATAAGAATGATGTGATCGAGACCGTGCTCATGGGGATGTTCTATTCCTCTATGCTTCAATCGATGCCTCCCAAGCTCAAAAGCAAAAACTGGGAGGGAATGGAGTTAATACGTCCTTTATACCGTATAAACGAAGACGACATTCTCGCTTGGTGTGACACTAATAACCTCTCGTTCATCCGCTGTGCATGCACTGTCACCGAGAAGAACAGCATTGACGGTAACGGCAGTAAGAGAGAAGAGATGAAGAGGCTGATAAAGACTCTAGAAAAGGACAACAGGAACATCTCATCATCCATCTTTAATAGTGTTCATAATGTTTATCTATCGACTTTTGCAGCCTACAGGGACAAAAACGAGCTTATCTCCTTTCTCGAGCACTATGACGATGAGTAAATAACGCGCTGTTTTTCTCTACGTTATTTCTTTGTTCTTAGAACAAATATACATGTCATGTTAAGAGTGTGGAAATAGACGGGGAAAATTAATCAAAATTATTTGGTTTTATTGTTACATATACCCCATTTATCTGTTACCATTTACCGCGCTTATCTGAGGATAGGACAATTTTTTTGAGGGATGGCAATGGGTAATAAACTGACAAACAAGTACTATACAGACAGGCAGAATGAATTCGAGTCTTCTGCCCGCAGTTATCCAAGAAAGTTTCCCTTCGCACTAGAGAAGGCAAAGGGAGTTAAATTGTGGGACGTTGAAGGGAATGAGTACATTGACTTTCTATGCGGGGCCGGTACACTTGCGCTCGGACATAACGACGATGATGTGAACAGGGCTATGGTTGAGCTCATCGAGTCGGGTTCTCCTCTTCATACTCTTGATCTTACAACCCCCGTAAAGGACAAGTTTGTCGAGACAATCCATTCCATATTGCCATTCGGCATGGCTGAGAATGTAAAGATACAGTTCTGTTCGCCTTCGGGAACAGATGCTACCGATGCTGCGATAAAGCTCTGTAAGATAGCAACTGGACGTAGCTCTGTCATCGCATTCTCCGGTGGCTACCACGGTATGGGCCACGGTGCTATGGCGGTAACTGGTAATTGCTATGCTAAATCCCAGGTTCCGAACCTTATGCCTGGAGTGCAATTCATGCCCTATCCATATTCCTACCGCTGTCCGATGGGACTCGGAGGGGATGAGGGAACAAAAGCATGCGGGGCATACTTCGAGCGTCTTCTGAAGGACCCCGAGAGCGGAGTTAGTAAGCCGAGTTGTGTTATAATCGAACCGATTCAGGGGGAAGGTGGTGTTGTTCCGGCGCCTGTTGAATTTTTACAGACTGTTAGACGTGTTACAGCCGAATTAGATATCCCACTCATCTGTGATGAGATACAGTGCGGTATGGGACGAAGTGGCAAGGTCTTTGCATTTGAGTATGCAGGAATAGTGCCTGATGTAATCCTTGCATCCAAAGCTATTGGTGGCACACAGCCGATGAGCGTTGTTATATACAACAAGAAACTTGATGTATGGGGACCCGGAACACACGCAGGTACTTTCAGAGGCAATCAGCTTGCTATGGCTGCAGGTACGGTTGTTATGGAGAAAATTAGAGAGCCTGAATTCCTGAGCGAAGTAGTAAGAAAGGGTGGCATCTTCAAAGAAAGACTACTCTCCCTCAAGACGGAGTGCCCGATAATCGGAGACGTAAGGGGAAAGGGCTTGATGCTCGGCATTGAGTTTGTCGACCCCAATGGTGATAAGGACTTGATGGGAAACCCGTTAGAGAGCGGAAAGATATGCGCTCAAGTTCAGAGAGGCTGTTTTGATAAGGGACTAGTCATGGAGAAGGGCGGAAGAAACGGCTCTGTTATGAGATGTCTCACTGCTCTCAATATTCCTGATGAGGACTTAGAGAAGGGCATTGAAATCTTCGAGTCTGTAGTAAGAGACGTTAGCCGTGAATATGTCTGATACTCCCTTCATTTTCGATAACACTAGAGAAACAAGAGATAAATATTCAAAGATGGTGGAAAAGACTCTTTCCACTTTCCTTTCCTCCGTCAAGGACGAGAGTGCCTTCTCGGGTATTAATCCGTATGAACTTAGGGCGAGAATAAACGAACTCGGTTTTCTTCCCGAAAAGGGGTTGGGGTTTGATGAAACACTAGAAAAGGTCGGGAAGGTAATACTACCCAATCTCCTCAGAACATGGTCAACGCGTTACATGCCACACCTACATTCGCCTGCCCTTTTAGAGACGATTATGAGCGAGTTACTCATTGCTTCTTTCAATGACAGCATGGATAGCTGGGATCAGGGACCTGCGGCAACGGAAATCGAGGAGAGTGTTATTAAAGGCCTTTTGAAGCTTTACGGGTACTCAGATGACGCTGACGGCGTCTTTACTTCCGGTGGCTCGCAGTCGAATATGAGCGCAATCATCGCTGAGCGTGATTTATATTGTTCCCGTGCTCTCGGATGGGACGTAAAGAAGAACGGCCTTCCGCCCGTTTGGAATAAACTCAGGCTCTACACTTCAGAAATTTCTCACTTCTCGATGGAAAAATCGGCACACATTCTGGGACTCGGGTACAAAGCTGTAAGAAAGGTCCCCGTTGACAGCCGTTTCCGACTCGATATCTCCGCATTCGAAAAGATGCTTGAAGAGGACACAAAAGAGGGCCTTATTCCATTTCTTGCCGTAGCGACAATCGGGACTACGGACTTCGGAAGTATAGATGATGTTGCTGCGATGAGAAGACTCTGTAATCGCTATAACATGTTCCTCCATGCCGATGCGGCATACGGCTCAGCGGCAATAATGAGCTCTAAATACCGCTCGAGACTCTCCGGCTTGAGCCTATGTGACTCCATTACGATAGACTTTCATAAGATGTTCCTTCTTCCTATTTCCTGCTCCGCCGTCCTTGTCAAAGATAAGAGCGCGCTCGAGTGCTTTGAGCTCCACGCTGATTATCTAAATAGGGAGGAGGACGAAGAAGACGGTTATATAAACCTTGTGGGTAAGAGTATGCAGACAACACGTCGCTTCGATGCCTTGAAGGTATTCATGGCTTTCCAGACAAGGGGACGGGACGGCTACGACACTCTTGTTACATCTCTTATAGATAACGCTTCTCTCTTCTATTCGATGATAAAGGATGACAGTGACTTCGTCGTCGCTGTTGAGCCCGAGCTTTCGTCTGTCGTCTTTGCACTAAGAAAAGATGACGGCGTCAACAAAAAAGTTAGGAGAGCGCTACTTGAGGAAGGTACGGTTATCGGACAGACCGTGGTGGGCGGACGCGTTATGCTGAAGTTTACACTTCTCAACCCGAATTTAGAGAAAAAGGACTTCGAGAGAATAATCGGGGAAATCAAGAGACTGGGTGCTATATAACGCCACTCTCTTTGAATACCTTTTGAAAGAGTGAAAGTGAAATGGTGTGGAGCTCCTCCTGGTACTTCTGGAAGGCGAGGATAAGACTTGTTCCCTTCTCTGTGAGGTTTGTCTCCCCGCCCTTTGCGCCTCCGCGCTTTCTCTCGACCACTTCATAACCCACTTCCTTTTCGAGGGTGTTTATCATATTCCATGCTTTCTGGTACGAGAGGGCCATATGCAAGCATGCCTGCCTGATTGAGTGGAAATCGCCAATTAAAAATAATAATAGTACAAGGCGGGAGTTGAGAATTACATCTTCCTTATCTATCGATATGTTGAGTGTGGGGCTTAAAAGCGCTGTGTTGTGCGTGCTAAGATGTGCTTTGAGCTCCTCTTCATTATGGATGCTCATTCTCACTCCGCTGTCGTCTACATCAACGTACTCCTTATGTATGGCACTGTTTTCAAGTGCACCCTTGAGTCCGTTCTCTCCCTTGTATGCAATCAATTGTGGGATTACTTCATTGCTAATAAGGACAGGGTGACCGGCACGGGAGAGGTAAGACGGAAGAACTATGTCGCCTTTCTTCTCCATAAGGCGGTAAAGGGTATTGGGAACAACCATGGGGTTGTTAATCGGGGTAAAGAAAACTCTCTCGCACTTGTTATGAAGGAACTCCAGGCCGAGTTTGACGGACTCGAAGAGATCATAGTGCTCGTTTTCTTTATTTCTATTCATGAATATAACGCCGAGGGAGGAGAGTTCACGCGTCAATTTCTCTTCCTCTGTCTCTGCTGTTACCACAATCGGAAAGACACCTGCCTTCTCGAGTGTCAACACGATGCGTTTGAGTACGGGAATAGAGCCGATCATCATCAGTGGTGTTCCACTGTCCTTGCTTGCGCCCCCTATGACGGCGCCTGTTGTACCGAATTTCATATCTTCATTATGACACTCAATCAATAGCTTTTCAAATATTGGATAGATGGGTTATCGAGAGAGGCAAGAATGTGCTAATCTCCTAGCTATGAAAAAAGTCTTGGTTGGAATGTCTGGCGGAATAGACAGCAGTGTGGCTGCATTATTACTTAAGCAGCAGGGGTATATAGTTGAAGGAATAACAATGCTTATTTGGGCAAAGGATGCACCTTATCCGGCACCGGTCAGCTCCAACAGCTGTTATAATCCCGAGAAAGAGGAAGATATCGAAGAGATAAAGGCAATATGCGATAAAATTGGTATTCCTCATCATACTGTTGACTGCTCGAGTCTCTATGAATCGACTGTGCTCAAGAATTTCAGAGATGAGTACATGAATGGCCGCACTCCCAATCCGTGTATCTGGTGTAACAGCAGAATCAAATTCGGCGCGATGGTCGATAAGGCCCGCGAGAGTTTTGATTTCGATTACTTTGCAACGGGACACTATGCAAGAATAAAAAAGAATGAAGAAACAGGGCGCTACGACCTATTGAAGGCAGTTGATAGCAAAAAGGACCAGTCGTATTTTCTCTCACGCCTCACACAGGCTCAGCTTTCGACAACGCTTTTCCCACTGGGAGAAATGACTAAGGACGAAGTGAGAAAAATTGATGTCGCTAACTCATTCCATAAGGAGGGTATGAGTGAGAGCCAGGATTTCTATTGCGGCGACTACTCGGACCTCTTGATGGTCAAAGACAGAGGCGGCGATATAGTCCTTGCAGATACAGGTAAAAAGGTCGGCTCTCACAACGGCTTCTGGCACTATACAATCGGGCAGAGAAAGGGACTTGGGGTCTCTTACTCGGAGCCACTGTATGTTGTCGCCCTTAATCCCGAAAAAAATGAAGTAGTAGTTGGAAGCGAGAAATATGTCCGCGGCCTCGGCGTTGTATGCTCTAATGCAAATTGGATAGGGGAGACAGACTTTGACGAGGGGAAGATATACTCGGCTAAAATCCGTAGCACATCCCCCGGTGTTCCATGCCGTGCGGAAAAGAAAGACGATGGTTTTGTTCTCACCTTCAACAGTACTGTTAAAGCTCCGACTCCCGGGCAGAGTGCTGTTGTATATGACGGCGAGCGCGTAATTGCAAGTGCCATCATCGACAGCGCAAAACTCGAGGCATGAGTGAAAAGCGGCAGATTTTTCTTCTGTCGCTTTAGCCTTA
>CAVJEL010000062.1:0-10755 GCA_963648635.1 Ruminococcus intestinalis | reverse complement strand
AGGTAAAAGTAATGACTAAAGCCAATGCCAGATTCAACTGACTACTCCGTCATGACAGATTTCAGCTCCAGGGAAAGACCGAAAATTTGAATATTCCCTAAAACGTAACTGATTCATAACTTCCGCAATCTGTCAAGTACGATTTGGTGCGATTGTCCTACTTTCGGGTATTCCGATTTTTCTGAGTCTTGATTATCTTCTCGCTCTCAGCTATTATTTTCCTTGCGCCTTGAGGCGATAAATGGTAATGGGTTAAAACCCATGAGAGTTAAGGAGAAAAGTATGGCTAAAGAGAAAACACTTTCAGCTAAGCTCAGAACAGAGGACTTCGGATCGGCAGGATCAAGAAGGGTCGTAAGAAGCGGAAGAATCCCCGCAGTTATCTATGGTAAGAAAGATGTTGCACCTGTGTATGTAACACTTGATGCCAAAGAATTCAATATGAAGAAGAATACCTTCACAGAGACAACACTCATCACACTCAAGCTTGACGGTGCTGAAGATAAGAATGTCTTTGTCAAGGAAGTACAGGAAAATCTATTAAAGAACTGTATCCAGCATGTTGACTTATTCGAAGTCACATTCGGACAGCTCTTGAGAACAAAGATCAGGGTTGAACTTGAAGGAACACCTACAGGTGTAAGAGACGGCGGTGTCCTCGAGCAGGTTACACACGAAATCGAAATCGAATGTTTCCCACGTAACCTTCCTGAGAAGCTTGTTGCTGATGTTTCCAACGTCGGAATCAACGAAGCATTCAGAGTATCTGACCTTGTTGTTCCTGAAACAATCAAGGTTCTCGAAGATGGTGATGTTACTATCGCATCTGTCAAGATGGTCAAGGAAGAGGTTGAGGCTCCAAGCACAGACGCTAATGCTGAGGCTGAGGTTACAACCGGTGCTCAGGCATCTACTGATGCTAATGCCAATGCATAAAGATGTTTGTATTTGGACTAGGTAATCCGGGGCCTGAATACAAGAACACACGTCATAACGTCGGCTTCATGACAGTCGAGAGAATAGCAGCGCTTAAGGGAGTAAAATTCCGTAAGCGCTGTTTTCGTCCCTGTCGCACAGCCTCTTTTAACTCTAAGCGTGATGTTCTAGTCGAGCCCTTAACTTATATGAACAGTTCAGGTCTTGCTATTCCAGGGCTTGTAGGTGAGAATGACGAGCTCATCGTTATCTGTGACCAGATGGATCTTCCTCCCGGAAAGGTAAGAATAAAGAAGAAGGGCGGAAGCGCGGGGCATAACGGCCTTAAGAGCATAATCAGCGAATACAAGAAGGACTTTATTCACGTCTACATAGGAATCGGACACCCCACGGATGGGACTGTAATTGACCATGTTCTCGGAGTCTTTACGCCTGAGGAGAAAGCTCTTGTAGATAGTGCCACGCAAAGGGCTGCTGAAGCCGTTATTGAAATAACGGAGGGTAAGAGCATTGATGAAGTCATTCAGCGCGTCAATTCTCAATAGGGTGAAAATACCAAAGGATGGGCAACTCCTTCTCGCCTTCTCGGGTGGAGAGGACTCCCTCTTTTTATTGTATGCACTTTCTCTCATCGCCCCCGACAGGTCTTCGGCCCTATATGTAAACCATAATATTCGTAGCGTTGAGGAACTCAAGAGGGAGATTGAACTCAATAGGAGAAATGCTCTTTCACTAGGTATTCCATTCAATGTAGTAGAAGTCGAAAGAGATTTAATTCTTAAAAAAGCTAAAGAGGGGAATATCGGAGTAGAGGCAGCAGCAAGGGAGGAGCGTTATGCACTTCTCGAGAAGTATGCCATAGACCACGGCTTTGACTACATTCTTACGGCACACCACGAGGACGATCAGACAGAGACGGTGTTGATGAGGATTATGGAGCACTCGCCATTTTATAAGTGGGGCGGGATAAGAGAAAAGGACGGTATGCTACTTCGTCCTATTCTCGGAATAAAGAAAAGGGAAATCAAGGAAGTCGTAAAAGAAGTTGGACTCGAGTATTCGACGGACTCAACAAACTCAGATACGGCGCTGAGACGTAATTACATAAGAAAAGAGATTCTCCCTCTTATAAGTGAAAAAGAGAAAGATATTATTGCGTCCATTGCATCTAACGTTTCTCATTTTAAAATTGAGCCTGTTGATTTTGTCTCCTATTCTTCTCTTTTTGTTTTGTTTAAAAGGGATGAATACCTAAGAAAAAACAAGATGGAGAGGGAGCGTAGCCTCTACATGATGTTTTCATTCCTCGGTGAGAAGGAAAGACTATCGCGTAGGTACCTCGAGGAAGTGGACAGCACAATAGAAAGAGGGGAAGGACGGACAGAGACAAAAGCTTATGTCGTCTACTCGACAAAAGATATCGTCAAAGGCTATAGAAAGATTGAGGGGGAGTTATTATCTCCTTTTAGCGGCGAAGAGACTCGTCTACCGTATAACCTTTCTGTCAGTTACAGGCTAGTCGACCATCTTTCTTTGGAGATTCCCACTTCTGTGCTTTCTTCCTCCATTTTGAGGCTGCCTCGCCCTGGCGACAGGATAAAGCTTGTTGATGGGGAGAGAAAGATAAGTTCCTTATTAAAGGAATTCAAGATACCATACTGCCTTTTATTGGAGTATAATAGCGAAATAGTGGCATTCTTTTCCGCTTTTCTCGGCGGAAGAGACAGGCTCTCTTCTACTTATAAGGGTAAGAAGGGACAGAGACTGAGCATTATAGGGGAGATAAAGAAATGAGCACGGTTGAACTTTTTTTCGAAAACTACGGGCTTACATACATATCGACAGCGTTGATTGCCTTTTTAGGCATATTGACCATAAGAAATATCATTAAGCTGAGCGAGAAGGCGCTTCTCGACTCTTCAATCGATAAGTCCCTCGTGGGCTTCATCGTCACTATAATCAAAATACTCTTGTACCTGGCACTGCTTTTCATATGCCTCGGGCGCCTCAATGTGCCCTTGACGGGACTTGTCAGTGCAATCAGTGCACTAACCCTCGCTATAGGACTTGCCGTACAAGATATCATCGGGGGAGTTGCCAACGGCATAATGATGGTTTCGAGTAAGCTCTTTAAAGTCAATGACTTTGTTGAAATCGGGTCGTACTCAGGCTCTGTCAAGGAGATAAAACTACTTCATACAGTCCTTGTCACAGGCGACAACAAGACGATAACCATACCAAATAAGACTGTATTCTCCTCCTCCATTACTAACTACTCGGTATATAAAGTGAGAAGACTCGATTTAACGTTTGGGATTGACTACGAGAGCGATGTTGAGAAGGCAAAGAAGATTCTTCTCGACCTTGCACTTTCGACCCCTATGGTTTTAAGGGACCCCGCTCCGATGACGGCTGTGAAGGAGCTCAAGGACAGCGAGATTTCAATCCTATTAAGGGTATGGGTGAACTCGTCAGACTATTGGAATCTAACATATTACCTCAACGAGAATTCGACGAGGGTGCTTGAAGAGGGCGGAATAGAGGTGCCGTACCAGCAGCTTACAATCAGCTACAGGGAAAAGGAGGAGAAGAAATGACAGAGTTTTTTACGAGTGACATATTCATGGATTCATTGGTTGCTGTTGTTGTTGCCCTCTTACTTTACCTTTTCTCACGCCTCCTCTGCTCCATACAGGGAATGGGAAAGGATGAGATAACTCGTGTCCTCAAGAGCCTCGATAAGGTCGATAAGGAGCTTTCCCTCTTCTCCACGATGGGAAAGAAGAAGACATTGAGTCGCGATAAGGCGCGTAAGATGCTTCTCGCTATAAGAGTCAGAATCAAGAACTCGGCATCGGTACTTACGGTATATATCTACGAGAAGGAAGATAAGCCTAAAATCCGCTCGGCTATCAACAAACTCAATGCACTTGAAACAAGGTGCGACAACATCGCGCTTTGTTACAACAATGGCGATATGGATCAGATGGAGAAGGTTATTGAGGGTATAAGAGCAGACCTTAGGAAGGTTACATCCATACTCACCATATCAAAGAAGGAAGTTGACGAGCAAAGGAAGAGGGTAATCTAATACACACAAAAAACACCTCTTCTTCCCGCTTTGAAGATTTTATTTGCTCTTGTTTCTTGAGTGAAAATCTTATAAAAGTTAGTATTGTGAAAAAGGATAATCAATGGACGATTTAGATAAAGAAAAGAAAGACGAAGTTCTCGATGGAGAAGTAAGCGAAATCGGGAAAGATGATAAGGAAAAAGATAAGAAGGACCCTGCCTCGTCTCCTTCTCCAGATAAGAAGAAGGACAAGAAGGACGGAGAGAGTCCTTATGATAAATACCGCTATTGGGGAGACGACGAAGATAAGTCCCCGCTGGGTGGCCACAGGGGAGGTGGCAAGAAGGGTAGCATTCACAACAGAATTGCCCTCATTGTCCTTATTCTCCTTGCCATTTCATTCTTCTTTGTCTTCTTCCAGGACTCACAGAGTGCAAAGGCTACGAAGACAACCTATTCCGATTTCATTTCCCTAGTAGACAGCGGAAAGGTCAAATCAGCAGAGATTGTCGGATCAACTAACATAAACTACACGACAAGTGACGGCGGGTACTACACCACACGTATTCCCTATTCAGATATAACACTTGTGACACGACTCATCGATAGTGGTGTATCCCTTTCGGGCTCTGCTGAGACGACATCAATCTGGATGATTATACTCGAGCTTGTACCGTGGCTTATCTTCATCATCCTTATGATAAGTATGCTACGCTCAACAGGCGCAATGGGCGGCAGCAAGATGATGGGAGCATTCGGTAAGTCACTTGCAAAGGAATACAGCCCTAAGGACAACAAAACAACCTTCAAGGATGTTGCGGGGCAGAAGGAAGCAAAGTACGAACTAGAAGAAATAGTTGACTTCTTGAAGAACCCAGAACGCTTTACGAAAATAGGCGCTAAGATTCCTAAGGGTTGTTTACTTGTAGGCCCTCCGGGAACCGGTAAGACCTTACTCGCTCGTGCTGTTGCAGGAGAAGCTGGAGTAAGCTTTTTGCACACATCCGGATCGGACTTTGTCGAGATGTTTGTCGGTATGGGAGCTGCAAGAGTCAGAGACCTCTTCGAACAGGGACGTAAGAGCGCACCGTGTATCATATTCATCGATGAGCTTGATGCTGTTGGACGCTCACGTGGCTCAGGTCTCGGTGGTGGACACGACGAGAGAGAGCAGACACTTAACCAAATGCTTGTCGAGATGGACGGATTTTCCCCCGAGCCCGGCGTAATAGTACTTGCAGCTACAAACCGCCCCGATGTTCTTGATCCGGCACTCCTGAGGCCCGGACGGTTCGACCGTCAGGTAACGGTAGCTCTTCCCGATGTCCAGGAAAGACTCGATATTCTCCGCATACACACAAAGAAGGTGAAACTTGCAGACGATGTAGACCTATCACGAATTGCACGTGCAACCCCTGGAACTAGTGGCGCAGATCTCGCAAATATGGTCAACGAAGCGGCACTCTTTGCAGCAAGGAAGAATGAGACGATTGTCAATATGGATGACTTCGAGTCTGCAAGAGACAAGATAATACTGGGAGTTGCGAAGAAGAGCGCATTCATGACCGAGGACGAGAAGAGGGCGACTGCATATCATGAGGCTGGACATACGCTTCTCCACTACTACCTCAAACATGTTGATCCGCTTCATAAGGTTACAATTATCCCCCACGGCCAGGCACTTGGTGTTACGATGAGCCTTCCCGAAAAAGACCAATATACTATCCAGAAGAGTTATCTACTGGATAGGATTAAGATATGTATGGGTGGTTTTGCTGCAGAAAAGATTGTCTACGGCGAAACTACTACAGGCACCAGCAACGATATAAAGCAGGCGACGAATATGGCCCAGCGTATGGTTACTGAGTGGGGTATGTCGGACTTGGGCTTTATCAACCTTTCCGACGGTGGAGAGCCTTTGTTCCTCGGGCGCGAGATAACCCAGCATAAGGATTACTCGGAAGAGACAGCGAGAAAAATTGATGAGGAAGTGCAGAAGATACTCTCTTCCTGTATGTCTGAGACAGTGAAGATTCTCTCCGAGCACCGCGACCAGCTCGATACCCTCACCTCAGCACTTGTCGAGAAGGAAACTCTCGACGATAAGGAAATCAGAGAGATGTTCGGCTTCGAGAAAGTAGAGCACGTAACGGATTTGAAGTAGAATGGCAGTAGATACCTTTCATAAACGTAATTTCTGTATAATTGCACATATTGACCACGGTAAGAGCACGCTTGCAGACCGCTTTATAGAGAAAGCGCGTCTAGTTGAGTCCCGTGGTCCTGTCGAGACTCAGATTCTCGACAATATGGATATCGAGAGGGAGAGGGGAATTACAATAAAGAGCCAGGCTGTCACAATTCCCTATACATCTCGCAGTGGAGAGGAGTATGAACTCAACCTTGTAGATACTCCGGGCCACGTAGACTTTACATACGAAGTCAGCAGGGCAATAAGTAGCTGTGAAGGTGCACTCCTTTTAATTGATGCCACACAGGGCGTTGAAGCACAGACTTTGGCGAACCTCTACCTCGCGATGGAGCACAACCTCGAGATAATCCCGGTTATAAACAAAATTGACCTTCCTTCTGCAGATATAGACTCATGCCTCAAGCAGATTGACCATGACCTCGGGCTCGACAGCTCTATGGCTGTAAAGGTCAGTGCAAAGACTGGGGAGGGTGTTGACGGGCTATACGAAGCAATTGTCAACTACATCCCGGCGCCTGAGGGAAAAATTGACGATAGCCTCAGGGCCCTCATCTTCGACTCACACTATGACCCGTATAGGGGTGTCATAGTTCACGCGCGCATAGTCTCTGGCGAGGTAAAGTGTGGGGACGAGATAGTCTTCATGCATTCGAATGCCGTATATAAAATCGAGGACCTCGGACTCTTTCAGATAAACCTTGTTCACCGCGATAGGCTTGAAGCGGGGGATGTTGGGTACTTTATAGCAGGAATTAAGAATATTTCTGATATCCGGGTGGGTGATACGATAACAGGGAAAATAAATCCTGCCCCCGAGCCCCTACCAGGTTTCAAGGAAGTAAAGCCCGTTGTCTTCTCGTCTATCTACCCTGTAGATTCAAACGACTACGAGGAGCTTCAGGATGCCATCGAGAGACTCAAGCTCAATGATGCCTCGCTTATGTATGAGAAGGACAGCTCGGCAGCCCTCGGCTTCGGCTTTAGATGCGGCTTTTTGGGAATGCTCCACCTTGAAGTTATACAGGAGAGAATCGAGAGGGAGTTTGACCTTTCAATTGTATTCACCTCTCCTTCCGTCAGATATACCGTCCATATGAAGGACGGTAGTGTACTCAAGATAGATAACCCTCTTGAGTACCCAGACCCGATGAGAGTCGACTGGGCGGAGGAGCCTTATATAAGCGCGAATATAATTACGCCGACAGAGTATGTCGGGCCGATTATAACGCTTTGCCTCGAGAAGAGGGGAGTCCAGACTCAGATGAACTATCTCGACACAAAGAGAGTCGAGCTCATCTATGAAATGCCACTCTCTGAAGTGCTCTTCGATTTCTATGATAGGCTTAAGAGCATATCGCGGGGATACGCTTCCTTTGACTACTCGGTTATTGGGGAGAGGAGAACAGACCTTGTGAGGATGGAGATTCTCGTCAACGGAGAACCTGTTGATGCACTCTCTTCTCTTGTCTACAGAGGAAACGCACAGCTAAGGGGACGACAGATAGTCGAAAGGCTTCAGAAGGAGATTCCACGTCAGCAATTTAAGATAGCAATACAGGCAGCAATAGGCGGGACGATTATCGCACGCGAGACAGTCAATGCATACCGCAAGGATGTTACAGCTAAGTGCTACGGTGGTGATATCTCACGAAAGAGAAAACTACTTGAAAAACAGAAGGAAGGAAAGAAGAGAATGAAGATGGTGGGTAACGTTGAAATCCCGCAATCAGCATTCCTTGCCGTACTCAAAACAGAGGAAGACAAATGATAAAGAAAGAAAAGTGGGGAAAGTTCAAGGGTGAGAATGTATATCTATATACACTTCAAAAGGGAAAGTACATCCTTTCAGTCATGACGAAGGGAGCAACCATCGTCTACTATGGAGTCGATGGCTACAATGCCGTCCTTTCACATGATTCATTCCCCCTCTTTCTTAAAGAAGGTAACGGCCACCGCGGTGAAGTGGTAGGGCCTGTTGCAAATAGGATAAGAAACGCTTCCTTCTCCGTCGACGGAGTGGAGTATAACACTGAAAAGAACTTTCACGGTCGTCATACCCTCCACTCTGGAAGTGAGGCTAACTGGGGAGACAAGAATTGGCTTGTCGAGAAGACAGACGATAACACCTCACTCGATAATTCCCTCTCCCTCGCAGAAAACAATGCAGAAGCATCATCAATAACACTCTTCCTCGCAACTCTGGATGGGGATGGTGGTTTTCCGGGAAACCATGAAATAAGAGTGACATACACAATCACTGAAGACGGTGCACTTTCAATACGCTATCGTGTCTCTTCAGATGAGAAGTGCCCTGTTGCTTTAACAAACCACGCTTACTTTGTTCTCGATGACAGGGACGATAGAAATGTAATGGTGACAATGCCGTCAAAGAAGTACATAGAGGTAGATCCGGTTGATTTAATCCCGACTGACGATACTCCAACTTCCGTTGAGGGAACACCGTATGATTTCAATACCCCTACTTTAATCGGAGAGCGTAACGACGGCAGATACGACAATACGTGGCTACTCGAGAAGGATGCACTTGTAAAGGCTGAAGGAAACAGGGCTGTTTTGTACTTCAAGACAACGGAGCCCGGCGTCCAGATGTATACCGGCGCTTCTCTTCCCGTTCCTTTCAAGGGAGTAGCGTTCGAAACTGGACGCTGTCCTGACACTCCCAACAGACCCGATTTTCCTCAGGCTTGGACAGGAGAGGGGAAAGAATACGAATCGCTTACAGTATATAAGCTTGAAGTAAAATAGGAGGCGGGGGACATGAAGATTATAGGAATAACAGGGGGCTCGGGCTCGGGAAAGAGCACTGTCGTAAAGAGGATAAAGGAACGCTACCCAAATGCCGTTCTCATCGAAATGGACAATTACTATAAGTCCGCATCCTTTGTAAACAACAATAACATTACAGCCTATAACTTCGACCATCCCGATGCTTTCGATATGGACCTCTTACTCGAGAATATGGCGTCTCTCAAAAGCGGAAAGAGTTGCATGATGCCACAATATGACTTTGTGCATCACCGCCGTAAGGATGAATGGGTGAAGGTTGAGCCGTCCTCGATTATCATAATCGACGGCCTTATGGTTTTCTATGATGAACGTATTCGTGACATGCTGGATTTAAAGCTCTATGTCGACACCCCGAGTGATATAAGATTTATTAGGCGACTGCAGCGCGATGTCAAGGAGAGGGGAAGAACTGTTGAGTCTGTAATCGAGCAATATCTAAACGTTGTGAGACCCGGGCACTTTAATTTCATCGAGCCGAGTAAAAGTTCTGCCGACATAATTATTCCCGAGGGAGGGTACAACGACAGGGCGATGGAGGTCCTCTTCTCATTTATCGGTGCGATGATTGATGACGAAACAAGACCCTGACAAGAAGGTTTCACTTCCTTTTTAAGTTTGAGTTCAGTTTACTTTCTTTATATACCGTGTACTTCGTCCGGTACCAACCTTGCTGATTTGTCCTTCTTTTACCATCTTTCCCAGAACAGCCTCCACCGTTGTTGCGCTGATGTCGGGAAGGATTTTAGAGATATCAGATTTAGAGATAGGTGTGAGTGCATTCATCACTGTCGCTTCAATTCTCGCCTCTTTTGTGACCTTCCTGCTTCCGATAACGGCAAAACGCTTATCCAGTTCCTTATAACACATATATAGTGTTGTTAGGAATTCAATAATGAATGCCGAGTAGTCATTGTTTCCTTCATGCCAGAGCTCCGATGACTTTTTTAGTGCATCATAGTAACCACCTTTCCTCTTGTTAATCTGTTCCTCGAAAGAGATGTATCTCCCGGCATCGAATCCGTTTTTGTATAGTAAAAGCAGTGATAACAGCCTCGACATTCTGCCATTACCGTCCATAAAAGGATGAATACAGAGAAAATCAAGGATGACGCAGGGAATTAAGAGAAGCTGGTTGATGTTTGGGTTGCTCCGAGCATCCTCATAGGCTAAAACAAGCTGTTCCATCGCCTTTGGTGTATCTTCAGCGGATATCGGTCTGAAGCGGACTTTCCTGTATCCGTACTGGTCCACTTCTATAATGTTGTTGTCCACGTCTTTATATTTCCCGGCAAAAGAATTGAGCGCAACACTCTCCATGAGGGCGTGGAGGCGGAGGATATCACTCTCTTTGAAGTCTAAATTCCGGTATTCCGTATGAATTAGTGAGAGCGCATCCCTGTAGCCTGCTATCTCTTCTTCACTGTGATTTAACGGAGCACTGCTGCCGTTTACAATCTCCTGAATACGAATATCGGTAGTAACAATGCCCTCGATTGCATTTGAGCTTTTAACAGATTGAACGATTGCGACTCTTTCGAGCTCTGAGAAGATATCGGAAAAGTTATCTTTGCGCTCCCCCGACATGGTACGGAGAGAGTAAATGTCGGCTATGATATTAATAAGCGCTCCGGGAAGATTTCCATTAAAGAGGAAGGAATAATCAAATGTACGCATAGTGTAACCTTTTCTGCATAATATTATGCCATTCTTTATGCAGAAAGTGAAG
>CAVJEL010000061.1:0-10788 GCA_963648635.1 Ruminococcus intestinalis | reverse complement strand
GAAATAAGGGGAAGTAAGGTAATATGGCTACTGCAAAGAAAAAAGTTAAGAAGACAGTTCTGGAAGGTAATGTTTATATCCAGGCTACTTTCAACAATACAATCATTACTTTTACTGACCTTGCCGGAAACGCACTCAGCTGGGCTTCAGCAGGCGGACTCGGATTCAGAGGCGCTAAGAAGTCAACTCCTTACGCTGCACAGACAACATGTGAAACTGCAGGCAAGAAGGCTATGGACTTCGGCCTCAGGGAAGTAAATGTTTTTGTGAAGGGTCCGGGAGTCGGACGCGAGAGCGCAATCAGAACACTCGGTGTACTTGGACTTAAGGTTCGTTCCATTAGAGACGTTACCCCAATTCCACATAACGGTTGTCGTCCTCGTAAGACACGCCGTGTCTGACGAGTATCTGCGGGGGCTTCCCCGCAGAATAGCTGTTTAACAGCATAATAATAGGAGTAACCATGGCAAGAAAAAATCTTCTTAAGGGATTTAAGAGACCTTCAGGAATAACCTCTGAAAACACCGTCAGTACAAACGACTACGGCCAGTTCGTGGCATACCCGTTCGAAAGAGGGTTCGGAACAACAGTTGGTAATACACTCAGACGTGTTCTTCTCTCCTCTATCCAGGGCTATGCAGTTTCTGCTATCCGTTTTACTACGTTCAAGGGAGAGGGCGGACTCAAGACACCGCATGTCATCACATCAGAGTTCGAACAGCTTCCTGGTGTCAGTGAAGATATTTCTGATATCGTCGCAGCAATTAAGAAGCTACATATCGGTATGCCAGAGGAATGCGAGGGTACTATTCTGACTATTCAGTGCAAGGGCCCGGGCAACATCACAGGTGCAGATTTCGAGCGTGATCAGGTAACTGTCACCAACAAGGATCTCCACATTATGACAATGATGCCGGACTGTGACATGGAGATGGAGGTCCAGATTGACCTTGGTCGTGGATACGTTCCTTCAGAACTCAACGAGAAGTACTCTGAGGAGCCGGGAACGATTGCCATCGATGCATTCTATTCTCCAATCAAGAGAGTTAAGTATGCAATCGAGCCGTGCAGAGTAGGTGAGAGAATCGACTACGAAAAGCTTATTCTCGACGTCTACACAGACGGTACAATCACACCTGAGAATGCTCTTGGAGAGGCTGCAAAGATTATCAAGGAGCACTTCACAATCTTTATTAACTTCGACGAAGACAAGATTTGTACAACTGAAGAGGTTGATGAGGAAGAGGAAAAGGTTAAGAAACTTCTTGATACACCGGTTGAGGAGTTGGAACTTACAGTACGTTCTTCCAACTGTCTTAAGAATGCGGGAATCAAGACAATCGGCGACCTTGCAAAGAAGACCGAGGATGAAATCACCAAGACAAGGAACTTCGGAAAGAAGTCACTCTCCGAGATTAAGGATAAGCTCAAGGAGTGGGGCCTCACACTTGGCATGACAGATTTCAGTGTCTTAAAAAATTCAATAAAAGTCCCAGAAAATAAGGAAGTGGAAAATGAAGCATAGGATTGGTTTCAACGCGCTGTCACGTAAGGGATCCGAGAGGAAGGCTCTCAAGCGCAACATGGTCACATCTCTCTTCAGATATGAGAGAATCGAGACCACAAAAGCAAAGGCTCTTGAAGTAAGAAAGATGGCTGAAAAGATGATTACCCGTGCAAAAGTCGACTCTGTCGCTAACCGCAGGGAGATCGCAAAGGACATCTATGACGAAGATGTCGTCAACAAACTCTTCAAGGACATCGCCCCATTATTCAAGGAACGCAAGGGCGGTTACACAAGAATCCTCAAGACCGGTTACAGGCAGGGGGATGCAGCTGAGATGGTAATCCTTGAGTTGGTTGAAAAGACCAAGAAGGAAGAGAAGGCTGATAAGAAGGATGACAAGAAGGCTAAGAAGGCCGATAAGTAATCCCGCCATTTCAGATCGAAAGCAGTTTTGCTGCTAGAAAGGTTTAAACCTTTAAGCCGTCACAGTGTGTGGCGGTTTTTTCTTTGCCTTGACATAGCATTGCAATTTGATTCAATATTCTAGATAGCTGATATTATTTTAAAGCAGGAGGTAGCAATATGACAGTATTGTGGTATCTCTTGGTTGGAATTGCAGGTATTGCTATCGGTTTTTGTGGCCGTTGCATATATGCGAAGTTAAAATTAACTTCCGCTGAACAGAGAGCGAAAGTTCTCGAAGAAAACGCTTCAAAGAATGCTGAGGCGAAGGCTAAGGAGATTATCATCGAAACGAGAGATAAGCTCCTCAAGGAACAGCAGCAGCAGGAGAATGAAGCCCGCGATAGAAGAGCTGAACTGCAGAAAAGTGAAAGAAGACTGCAGCAAAAAGAGGAAAATCTTGAGCGCAAGCAGCAGGAGAATGAATTAGTAACCCGCCAACTGGGAGAGAAGGCAGAGGCATTAAAGGAAAGGGAAGAGAAGGCAGAAAAGAAAGAAGCAGATCTTTCTCTTGAGTATGAAAAGATTGCGGGCATTTCCCGTGAGGATGCAAAGAACATTCTTATCGAGGAGATGAAGCAGAAGGCTGAGCATGACGGTCAGGTTTACATCAACAAGATCGAGCAGGAGGCACAGCTCTCGGCAGATAAGAAGGCTCGTGATATTATAATCACATCAATCCAGCGCCTTGCAACTGAGGTCTCGGGCGAAATTACGACAACGTCTGTTACCCTTCCATCCGACGAGATGAAGGGAAGAATTATTGGAAGAGAGGGACGTAACATCAGAACCCTCGAAACCCTTACCGGTGTCGACATCATCATTGATGATACCCCGGAGGCTGTTGTCATTTCGTGTTTTGACCCCGTGAGAAAGGAAATTGCTAGGGTTGCTCTCGAGCGTCTTGTTCAGGACGGACGAATCCACCCGGCAAGAATCGAGGAAGTCGTAAACAAGGTAAGTAAGGAAATTGGTAGAATAATTGTGGACGAGGGCGAGAAGGTTGTCTTTGACCTCGGTATACACAATATGGGACCAGAGCTCATAAGGGCACTCGGGCGCTTACATTTCAGGACAAGCTACGGGCAGAATGTACTTCTTCATAGTAAGGAAGTTGCAATACTATCTGGCATGATTGCATCCGAAGTCGGTGCTGACAGTGAAGTTGCGATGAGAGCGGGACTCTTACACGACATCGGAAAGGGTGCCGAGACGGAGAGTGAGGCTAACCATGCTGAAATTGGAGGTGAACTCGTAAAGAGGCTTGGAGAAGACAGCAAGATTGTCAATTGTGTACTTGCCCACCATAACGATGTTGAGCCGACAAGTATTGAGGCCATCATCGTCCAGATTGCCGACGCTATCTCCGCAGCACGCCCCGGCGCAAGAAGAGAAAGCCTTGATAACTACATCAAGAGACTTGAGTCTCTTGAGAACATAGCAAAGGGCTTTGACGGCGTTGAGAATGCATATGCAATCCAAGCCGGAAGAGAACTTAGAATACTCGTCAATAGTGACACTGTTTCTGATGAGGGTGCAAAGAAGATTGCCCAGAACATCGCTGAGAGAATCGAAGCTGAGCTGAGGTACCCCGGCAAAATCAAGGTTACCATCATCAGGGAGACCAGGGTCGTGGAGTACGCAAAGTGACGGAAAAGAAACTTCGTGTCCTTCTTTTGGGAGACGTATCCGGATCTGCAGGAATGGGAGCCCTTTTTCTGGGGCTCTCTTCTGCTGTTAGGGAAAATGATATCGACTTCGTAATATGCAACGGTGAAAACGCTGCAGACGGCTTCGGCATAACAATCGACGACTACAACAGAATGAAGAGTGCAGGTGTCGATGTCATCACGAGCGGGAATCATATCTGGCAGAAGGATGAGATTTACACTCTCCTCGATAGCCAAGACGATATACTGCGACCGGCAAACTATCCCGACCCTTGTATCGGAAAGGGATTTACAATCCGGAGCTGCAAGGGCTTCAAAATTGGAGTTATAAACCTTCAGGGTAGAGTCGAGATGATGGATACCGATGATCCGTTTAAGAAGGCTGAGGCAATCGTCAGGAATATAAGAAAGACAACCCCGATTATCTTTGTTGACTTCCATGCCGAGTCTGTCGAGGAGAAGGAGGCGCTCTCGTTCTTCCTTGACGGCACAGTCACTGCTGTTGTCGGAACACACACCCATGTTCAGACGAGGGACGAAAAGATTCTGGAGAAGGGAACGGCATATATAACCGACCTGGGACTCACGGGCGTACACGGTGTTGTCATCGGAAGCCGTGTCGATAAGGCGATAGAGAGACAGCTTACACAGCTTCCGATTAGAAGCGAAGTTGCAGACGGCACGGGAACAATCGATGGAGTAATCGTCGATGTTGACACTGCCACCGGTAAGGCATTGAGCATCAAGCGCTTCAGGTCTTGAGGACAGTCTGGCCACATAGAATTGTGAGACTCTCGAGGGTGTAGTACCTGGCGAGGGTCTTTTTTATCTGCTCCGTTGCCTTTGCAATATTACTCGACGATAGGAGCGACGATGAGAACTCGACATAGAAAAAGCCGCTCTCTTCGCTTATCCCGACGAGCGTTGTTCCTTCGGGAATGAATGATGTGTATCCCATCTCTTTCTCTTCGTCATTCAAAGGTTCCAAAAGTGCTTCAACGGCGCCATGGAGTGTATCTGATGACGACTGTATTTCGCGCTCTACTGTGACAGGGCGGTTATCGAGAAAGAGCGTGACCGAGTATGTGACACTCTTCTCGCTTCTCTCTTCCTTCCAGAGAGCATAGTGCTCGAGGATTGTGGATTCTTTTATGTTTTCCAGGATTACGGGGCGCATGAAAAAGACGAGGGGGAGCGTTATGACTATGAGGATGATATACATGACAGTCAGATACTTGAAATCGCCTTTGTCTTTTTCCATGTCACGATTATTGCACTTAGACGGGAAAAACTCAAATGGAGATGTCATTCATTCTGCCAGATGCTCGAAATTTAGGGTGATTTTCCCCCAGATTTTGGGATATTTTTCACCCTAAATTCTGCTGAGTCCTGATTTACAGTTTTCATGTTCTGAAAATTCAGGTGTAGAATAATTTTCAATAATTAATTCATAATGGTGGTTACTTATGGCAGAGAAATTAGATATTAGAAACAAAGCAGATATAGACACAACACTTCCTCTTATTTCTATAGTGGGAAGACCGAATGTCGGTAAGTCGACACTCTTTAACAGACTCGTGGGAAAGAGAAGGGCCATTACCGACCCGACTCCCGGCGTTACGCGTGATCCGATTCCCGAAAGATGGCTACTCGGGAACAACCCTGTAACCCTTGTAGATACGGGGGGCGTCAAGCTCGAGAGGGACAGCCTCGACAATAAGGTAAGCCAGAAGTCGCTTTCTCTCTTGAGTGAGAGTGACGTCATACTCTTTTTGATGGACTGCATGGAGACCACGGCCGAAGATATGATGCTCGTTGAGGAGATAAGACCTTATACAGATAAGGTAGTCCTTGTGGTCAACAAAGTCGATGATCCGTCGCGTATGGACAATGTGTGGAACTTCTTTTCATACGGCTTCCAGCGTGTTGTCGGGATATCATCAGCACATGGGAGTGGAATTGAGGAGCTCGAAGATACCATACTCGGCATTCTCAACCTCGAGAGGACGGAGGAAATTCCTGAAGAAAGCGATAGCATAAAGCTTGCAATCATGGGTAAGCCCAATACAGGTAAGAGCACCCTCACAAACCTTCTTACGGGGCGCAATATCTCGATTGTCAGTGAAATCGCGGGAACTACACGCGACGTAATGAAGGGAACCTTCGTTTATAAAGGTACTGACTACACAGTTCTCGATACTGCAGGAATAAGACGCAAGGGAAAGGTTGAAGAGGATGTCGAGTACTATTCGGTAAACCGCGCCATCAAGACAATAGATGAAGCAGATGTAGTTTTATTGATGATTGATGTCATGGAGGGACTTGCCGAGCAGGACAAGAAGATAGCGCAGCTCATCGTAAGAAGGGGTAAGGGCGTTGTACTCTGCCTCAATAAAATCGATAAGCTCAAGGGAGTAGGTAACGAACTCGAGGCAATCAAGGATAGGGTTAGGTTTTTATTCCCGATTCTCAACTTTGCGCCGCTTGTGCCGATATCAGCCCTCGAGGCAACGGATGTCGGTAAGATGCTCGATATCGTATGGCAGGTCTATAGGCAGCTTGAAAAGCGTGTAGATACTTCAACGCTTAACGAGGCATTGAAGAAGTGGACAACAGATCAGGAGCCACCACGCTCCGCCACAGGATACTTCAAGGTCCTTTACGGCACACAGGTTGAGAGCAACCCTGTGAGGTTTCTCTTCTTCGTCAACAAGGTACATGGTTTTCCTGAGACATATGTATCGTACCTCAAGAACTGCATAAGAAAGGATTTGGGCTTTACATATGTTCCGGTAGAAATATCCCTCAGGGAACGTAAGCGTAACCCGAGCCTCAACGACCGTGGCCCGACAAAGGAAGAGAAGGAGATAAGGAGCGTTATGAAGAAGAGCGCCTCTTCAACTTCTGTCAAGAAGGGCATAAGCCGTAAGCCCGGCGGAAAGGCGAGAATGGGTAAGGAAAGGGAAAAGGCCGAGATTATCGTGCGTAATTCCAAGCAGAAGGCGAAGAGGGGTAAATAATGGGTTTTCTCTCCCGTAGCAATATAAAGGCCGTTGCCTTCGACATCGACGGCACTTTCTACCCCCTTTCGGAGACTAATAGGCGTGTTCTTCTGGCTTCTATCTTTCACCTTCCGTTTGCCTTGAAGTACAACAAGGCAAGGCAGGAGTTGAGAAAGGAGGACTCCTTCAAGTCCCTTCCGCTCCTTACACACAGTGAGAACGCGAAGAGGATGTGCCGACTTATCTATGGTAAAGACGACAGTGCGACAGTCGATAAGTTTCTTGAGAAGGAAAAGAGGGTATTTACTGATAGGTACGAAGAACTCTTTAAAAATATAAAGCCCTATAAAGGTGTCGAGAATCTTCTTTCCCTTCTAAGCAATAGGAATTATCCTATGGCCGTGCTCTCTGATTTTCCTGTGGGGTCGAAGCTCCTCGCGATGGGCCTCTCTGCTTACTTTCCCATACAGCTCTCGAGTGAAGATATGGGACGGAGTAAACCATGCCTTACGCCTTTCGAGGTGCTTGGAGAGAAGCTCGGAGTGGAAAGGGAGAATATACTCTATGTGGGTGACAGCCCGTATAAGGATTCACTCGGGGCGAAAAGGGCAGGATTGAAGAGCGCACTTATAACAAAGGGAAAAGATACTGGAGACGCCGATTTGGTTGTTTCCGACTGGTTTGAGTTGAAAGAGAAATTATTCTAGGAGAGCGAAATGCAATATACGACAATTTATGTAGCAATCGGAGTTTGTTTTCTGATTAATCTTATAATAACCCTGGCTTTCCGTGCAGCCGATAGAAAAGACAGAACACTTAAGTCTATAACACAGCAGGTCAAGAACTTCCGTAGCGAAGTAAGCTCGACGATGAACCGTATGACATCGACATCGCGTGACTGCGAGGAGAACATCTCAAGCCGTATTGAACACGCAAATACCGTCCAGGCACACCTTGCAGAGTCAATCGACCTTGTTCTTGTACACCAGAGGGAACTCGATGATTTATCTGGAGTATGTGAAAACTACGGTAATGCCCTCAAAAAACTCAAAGTCCAGACGGAACAGGCTGAAAACAGGCTCTACGCTGTTCAAAGCGAAGTGAGGAAGATTGAGGCTGTCAACGACTTTGCAAAGGAGTTCCAGAAGGAGGCTGACCGCATTACCCAGCAGATGTCTTCTCTCAGGGCAGACTATGTGCGCCTTGTGGCATCGACTGAGCAGGATTTGAAGAATACAGCACAGCGCCAGAAGGAAGAGAACAACGAGATGCTTACTCTCTTCTCTCAGAGCCTCGACAGGGCTAAAGTCCAGTTCTCCGATTATATTGCAGATGAGAAGAAGGCCTATGATGATATTTGCCGTGAGCAGGAATTGACGGCACAGAGTCAGCTTGATGCCCTTACATCGCATTATAGCGATATAGAAACGAAGGTAGGGGACATGAAAGCTGGTATGGACACATCCTTGAAGGAAAGCTCCTCATCGCTATTATCAATGCTCGAGAACATAAAGGCCGAAATTGAGAGCCTCGAAGTAAAGAGGGACGCAGTCTTGAGTGAGATAACCCAGAAGAGCGCAGAGCTCAAATCCTCGCGCGAAGACTCTCTTGTTGTTTTCGAGAACAAGAAAGACAGTCTCTTCAGTGAGATGGATAACAAATCAAAGTGCGTCTTCGAGGACCTTGAGAGCGCAATCAAGAGCACAGAGAACACACTCGAGGAGAAACTCAGAGATAAGGAAGAGGAAATCAGCGCATCTCTTGAAAACTACGGAGAGCTTATCGAGAAGAAGGAGAAAGCAGTCGAGGAAGACATTTCTCGCCTTGGTGACGAGAGCGCAAAAGCCCTCGATGACTTCAAGGCTAAACTTGAGAGCCTCAAAGAGAGTGCAGACGAGGCACTATCTGAGCTATCGAGTAAAAAGGACACCATAGCCGAGGAAGGAAAAGAGAAGGCTGATGAGATGAAAGCCACCCTCGATAAGGCCTTTGAAGAGCTTAGTGAAAAGAAAGAGAGTCTCCTAGGCGAGAGCAAGAAAGCACTCGAAGAGGAGAAGAATGCACTTGAGGATTCGCTTCTCTCCTTCAGAAGCGAGAAGGAGAGAATCGAGAGCGAGATGGATAAGACAGTATCTGAAAAACAGAATATCTTCGCCGTTGAAATCGATGCGCTCGAAGAGAAACGGGGGCAGTATAAGGAGAGGTGTGCTTCTATTCTTGATGAAACGATTGCATCGGCTAAAGAGAATGCCCAGCAGATGTTCCAGAGAATAAAGAGCCAGGGTGATGACTTCCTGAAGACAGTTGTTAAGACAACGGCCGAGAGTGAGAGGGCCTACCATATGCTGACGGAAGCAACCGACGGAAAGATAAGGGAAGCTGAGAAGAATCTCGAGGACCTCAGGATAAGAATCAAGGAAACTGAAGACTCTCTTTCGTCCCATGTTGAGGATGTAACAAAGCTTAAGGAGGAGATATGGAACCTCCAGCAGGAGGAGAGGAGCCTCGAGGGCGAAGTGAGCTCGTTAAGGGAAGACAAGACAAATCTCCAGAACGAGAAGGCACAGGCAAGAAGCGAACGCATAACTGAAGAAGCAACGCTAGTGCGTCTCAAGGGTCAGCAGAAGAAGATTCAGGAAGAGAAGGAAAACGAGAAAAACGAAAAGAAGAAGCCCCTCTTCGAGGAGATGGATATCGTAACGGGAGAAGAAGAGGAAGTCGATGTCTCGGACGATGACGATTGATTTGACGATAACCGTATATTTTATTACCTTACTTAACAGATGGCCGACGAGGGCCATTTGTTATGAGCAGAAAAAATAAAAAGAAACAGATAGAAAAGGAAAAAATCATGGCAGAGGAAGAAAAGAAGCCTCAGGAAGAAGAGGTTGTTGAAGAGGAAAAGCTGGATGCCGAAGTCGAAGAGAAGGAGGATGACACCCTCTCTGAAATCGAGACTCTCAATAAGAAAATTCATGACCTCGAAGAGACACTCTCTCAGGTCAAGGACGATGAGCTGAGGCGCATTGCAGATACCGAGAACTATAAGAAGAGACTCAGAGCCGAGAAGGAGAGTGCAGTCAAGTACGCTAACGAATCACTCATCTCGGATTTACTCGAACCGCTTGATAACTTTTCGCGTGCAATCGAGGCTGCCGAGAAAAGTGATGACATCGAATCTTTGAAGAAGGGTGTTGTCATGGTAAAGGATCATCTTTTACAGGTTCTCAAGCAGAACTGGGGACTCGAGATGATTGAGAGCGCAGTGGGAACTCCTTACGACCCCAACACGATGGAAGCTTACGGCGTCCAGGAAAAAGAGGGAATCGATAAGGAAGAAGTCGCCACCGAGTGCTCGAAGGGATGGCTTCTTCACGGCAAGGTTTTGAGAACTGCAAAAGTTTTTGTAGCTAAGCCAAAGAAATAAAAGAAAAAATTTGACGATTTACTTAGCTTTTATTACTTTAACCTGTGATGAGTAAAATCATCAAAATTAAATAAATTAAAGAAAATTAATGGAGATTAAAAATATGGGAAAAATTATTGGTATTGACCTTGGAACAACTAACAGCTGCGTTGCAGTAATGGATGGAAATGAACCTAACGTCATCGCAAACAGCGAAGGCGACAGAACAACTCCGAGTGTTGTGGCATTCAAGGGAGACGAAAGACTTGTCGGTAAGCCGGCTAAGAACCAGATGGTTACAAACCCTGAAAACACAATTTATTCTATCAAGAGATTCATGGGAAGAAAGTTCCATGAGGTTGCAGAGGAAATCAAGATGGTTCCGTACAAAGTTACATGCGGAGCTAACGATGAAATAAAGATTGACATCAACGGTAAGCTCTATTCTCCTCAGGAGATTTCAGCTATCGTATTGCAGAAGATGAAGAAGACAGCCGAGGACTTCCTCGGAGAGGAAATCAAGGAAGCTGTCATCACAGTTCCTGCTTACTTCAACGATGCTCAGCGTCAGGCAACTAAGGATGCCGGAAGAATTGCTGGTCTCGATGTAAAGAGAATCGTCAACGAGCCTACAGCTGCAGCTCTTGCATACGGCTTTGGTAAGGATTCCAGCAAGGAAGAGAAGATTGCCGTATACGACTTCGGTGGTGGTACATTCGATATTTCAATTCTCGAGCTCGG
>CAVJEL010000060.1:0-10804 GCA_963648635.1 Ruminococcus intestinalis | reverse complement strand
TTTGCCATCAGCACGACAATTTGGGACGGCGGGAAGAAACTCAATGCCGTGAAGTATGCCGAGAGCGAAGTTCAAGGCACTATTGCCGACTACGACAGCGCAATTGATGAACTTACAACTGCAGCAGAGACGAATATGTCTCAGATAGAGTTGAGCCGGGCTAAAATCGAGTACTACTCTCTCAAGATTGAGCAGGAGGAAGAAAAGCTTGATTTACTCAACAGGCAGTATGAAGCCGGGGCAATTTCCAAGACGGATGTTCTGAAAGAGGAAATTGAACTCTTATCAGCAAAGGCGACAATGATCCAAGAGAAGATAACCCTCTCACAGGCGGCCTACACAATAGCCTACCTCACGGGTATTCTTGAGTAAGAAACAAAGGGTGCTGCAAAAGCGGTGCCCTTTTTTCTATGTTAAATTTCAGCTAAACGTGTTGCATTGTGCGCATCAATTTGATATCTTTCTGATATCAGGAGGGCACTATGGCTCACGTACAATTCGACAGTGAAAACAACTTGAAGCTCAGAAGCGGATTCTTTTCTCTTTTTCTGGGCATATTCCTCATCCTCATCTCAATTCCCCTTTTCATATTTATGGGGTTTAATATCGAGAAGGAGAATAATCCGATTGCAATACTTGAATTCATTATTGCCATTCTAGCAATTTTTGAAGGTATTCTCATGTTCTGCGGCCTCAGGATAGTCAAACCCAATGAGGCGATAGTTCTCTCGCTCTTCGGAAAATACTACGGCACGATCTATGAAGCAGGTTTCTGGTTCGTCAATCCCTTCTGCTCCAACCTATACCCCAGGTCTATACCCAACAAAGACGCAAAGGCACAAGCAGAGGCGCAAGCAGTGAAGGAAAACGGTGGTGTTCAGATAAGTGCAAGGCCATCGAAGATATCACTCAAGATAGAGACATTCGTCAATGGCAACCAGAAAGTCAACGACAGGCTTGGTAACCCGATTGAAGTTAGTGCAATAGTAATGTGGAGAGTGACAAATGCAACGAAAGCCGTACTCAATGTAGAGAACTATTATGAGTACCTCTCAAATCAGACGGATTCTACAATCCGTAATGTGGCACGCCTCTACCCGTATGACATAATCGATGATGACGATGACGAGAATGACGAGAAGGGAGAGAAGACTCTCAGAGGGTCAGCTAACCTCATTGCCGAGGAGATGAAGAACGAGCTTACCGAGCGCGTTAAGGATGCCGGGCTCGAGATTATCGAAGTCAGGCTCAATCAGATAGCATACGCCCCCGAAATTGCAGCTGCAATGCTCCAGAGGCAACAGGCTATTGCCGTAATTGCTGCTCGCAAGAAGATAGTCGAGGGTGCGGTATCGATGGTGAAGATGGCACTGGACGAACTCAAGGAAGAGGGGGTCGTCGACCTCGACGAAGAGAGAAAGGCGAACATGGTATCGAATTTACTCGTCGTACTCTGTTCAAGTAAAGAGGCAAACCCGGTTCTGAACACAGGATCTCTCTACTAATATGGCTGAAAAGAAGCAGGTCCCACTCAGGATTAACACTGGCCTTTACGACGCATTGATGCGCTGGGCCGAAGATGACTTCAGGTCCCTCAACGGGCAGATTGAATATCTCCTGAGCGAGGCTGTCAAAAAGAGAGAAAAAGAGAAGAGGAAAGAGGAGAAGTAGCTAAACTCTCCTCTCAGCCTCATCCATTACATCTATAACCCTATCGGAGAAGAAATCAAAATCCTTATCTTCCTTCTGCATCTCAGGGTGCGTAAGGTAATATTCCACTGACTCTCTGACACCTTCATGAAAGAGAGTCTTTGTACTGAATTCGGGAACTACCCTCTTTATCTTCGATGAGTCGAAAACGGCAGAGTTTGCTTTGTCGCCGAGAAGAGAACCGGAGAAGTCGTAGCCGTATTTCTTTCCGCTGGATGCGAGAAAAGAAGAGCTTACATAACACGGCTTGAACTCAGCCCCGAGTGCCGAGGCAACTGTTGAGTAAATCTGATTCCACGTCAACACTTCGTCGCCCGTTATATTGAACGCTTCCCCTATGGCATGGGCATTCCCCATCAAGCCCGTGTAGCCCACGGCAAAGTCACGGCTATGTGTCAGCGTCCAGAGCGTTGTGCCGTCACCGGGAACAAGTACACGCTTTTTATCAATCATTCTCTTACACACAGCCCACGAGCCGTTGTTGCCGTGGAGGCCGAATGGAATGCTGTACTTGGAATATGTATGACTCGGGCGTACAACCGTAACGGGGAAGCCTTCCTCCCTGAGCTTTTTAAAGAGGAAATTCTCACATGCGATTTTATCTCTCGAATATTGCCAATATCTGTTGGAGAGCGTTGTTCCTTCGTTGATAATCCAGTTTGAGCACGGCTTAAGGTACGCCGAGGCAGAGGAAGTGAATATGTACTGCGCTGTTCTATCTCTGAAGAGCCTGTAGTCCCTTTCGACATCCTCAACCTTATATGCAGTAAAATCTGAGACACAGTCGAAAGTAAGGGACGAGAGCTTTCGTACGGCATCCTCTTCGTCTCTTATGTCGCCGATAATGGTTCTTACGCCCCGCACTTCCCTTTCTTTTTCTCTTCCACGAGTATATGTCCAGACCTCCCATCCCTTCTCGAGAAGCCTCTTTACAACATATGTGCTGATTGTTCCTGTTCCACCGATAACTAATGCTTTCATGTTTTGATTATGAAACAGAAATCAAAATAAAAGTAGAAAAAATAATGTGAATATGTAACAATACTACCGCTCATATAATTCCACTTGATGGTGTGGAAGTCTCTACGAGCCGCCGACGGCTTACCTATGAGAAAAGGGAGACATATACATATGAGATTAATCAAAGGCAATATAATTGAAGCAAAGGAGTGCGGTAAGCTTTCAACATATGAAAACGGCTGCATAATATTAGACGACAACAACATAATACTTGATGTCACTTCTTCCGTCCCCGTAGGCTTCAGCGGCGAGATAATAGACTGGGGCGATAATCTTATCCTCGAGGCTTTTTGTGATATGCACCTCCATGCCCCGCAATTTCCGATGGTTGGAATAGGACTCGATAAGCCCCTACTAGAGTGGCTTGAAACATATACCTTCCCAAATGAAAGTTCATTTTCCGACCCAGACTATGCGAGAGCAATATATTCCTCCCTTGCCGACACGCTAATCAAAAACGGCACAACAAGAATTGCAGCGTTTTCCTCTCTACATAGAGAAAGCACAATCATATTGATGGAAGAGCTGGAGAAGAGAGGAATCTCTGGATATGTGGGTAAGGTCAATATGGATCGTAACGGCCTCAAGGGAGTACTTGAGGAGACAACTGCCTCCTCTGAGGAAGATACACTTACCTGGCTTGAAGAGGCAAAGCGCTTCAAGAGAATAAAGCCGATTATTACGCCCCGCTTTACGCCGTCATGCACGCCAGAGCTCTCAGCATGGCTGGGAAAAATTGCAAAGGAGAGAAATCTTCCTGTACAGTCACATCTATCGGAGAACAGGGATGAGATAAAGTGGGTCAAAGAGCTTGAAGGATGCGAGTATTACTACGAGGCCTACGATAAATACGGCCTCTTAAAAGAGAAGACAATCATGGCCCACTGTGTACACCTCTCTGATAAGGAAATCGAAGTACTTAGAGATAAAGGCGCACTCATCGCCCACTGTCCAAGCTCTAACTACAACCTGATGAGCGGAACCGCCCCCGTAAGGCGTATGCTCTCTCTCGGCGCCCACGTTGCGCTCGGAAGCGACATAGCAGCCGGCTCCTCACCTTTTATCTACAGGGTAATGCAGGAAGCAATAACGGCAAGTAAGATTAGATATATGTACGAAGAAAAGGAAAGTAAGCCACTATCGATAGAAGAGGCTTATTACCTTGCAACAACTTCAGGAGCACTCTACTTCGGCGATAAACCGGGCTTCGGTAAGGGAAACCGTCTAAACGCAATTGTCGTCGACGACTCATCTTTCGCCTCCCCGAATAGACGCCTCACGCTCAAGGAGAGGCTTGAAAGAGCAGTCTACAACATGAGCGAGAAATCGATAGTCAAAGTTTATTCCTGATCCCCATTCGGATGGCAAAATCAGTGAAGGCGGAAGATACAGTGTCCCCCGCCTTTTTACACGCTCTCATCTTTTTCTTTGGAAATTGACCGTGTACTCTTTTTCAAGATTACCCATCTCTTCCTTACGATTAGATATCGCAATAAGACCGTAGCTGAAGCGCGGTGCTTTATTTACGTCCCCGTCATGGAACTCCTCTACATAACCCATATAGTTGTCCATGCAATATTCGAGGAGCATCATGATTTCTGCGTCAGACGGAATCTCATGGACAAAAAAGGAAGTTTCGAATCTGTTCTTTGCAATGAATGTGAAGTTCGCGGGGGATGGTCTACGCTTGGAATATATCTTCCTGAACCACTCGATTTCTCCCTCGTCTATTCCCTCATCTTCGGGATGAAGCGAGAGATAGAAATCCTTTACAGCGCCCGGGGTCGATTCAAGGAGCATGTCCAACACATACTGTTCAAAGTTCAATTCACCATTATTGTTGTTTTTCAGCATTTTAGTGCCTCCTGACTATATATAGGTCAAGAGGTGTCAGTTTTTGTCAAAGAAACAGCCGCAGATGCGGCTGAAAGGAGGATTTGGAAATAACTATATGAAAAAAACTTCTCTTACTGACTGTATACTATCACGAGTATTTCCATATTCAATATAGACTTTGTGAAGAGTTAGTGTAGTTTCCCTCGTTCCTGGAGTTAAGAAAATGTAAGAGGAGAAAAGTGAGGATAAAAGAAGGGCTATAGCGGGGGATGAATGCTATAGCCCACAAAGGAGGGATTGAAGAAAAAACAATTTATATTCGCTTTTCTCGACTACTAAGATATTACTTTTGCTTCCATTAATCTTCACGGTTTTCTGTTGAAATTATAAAGAAGTATGAAGCATTTATGAAGAAAAGTTCATATTCATCATTTCCAGGCATAAAGCCTCATTCCAGGTCGTTATTCTTCGCTTCCGTATTGACAATCAGAGTCGTCCAAAGCCTTTTTCTCATCCTCGCTGAGAGGGTATTTATCAAACAGATCTGGCCTCAGTCTCTTCGTGTCCTTCAATGCTTCGATATGTCGCCACTCATCTATTTTCTGGTGATTTCCAGAGAGCAGTATTTCGGGAACACGCTCCCCCAAATACTCAACAGGCTTTGTATATTGAGGATATTCAAGAAGAATATTCTCATGGCTTTCGTCTTCCGTCGCACCCTCGCGGATTACGCCATCAAGAAGACGCACGATGCTGTCGACGATAACCTCGGCTGCACATTCTCCTCCACTAAGGACATAGTCGCCAATAGAAATCATTTCATCAACGTGGTTCTCAACGCGCCTGTCAACGCCCTCGTAGTGACCACATATAAGAACGATGTCTTCCTCTTTTGTTAGCTCTCTGGCCTTCTTTTGAGAGTAAACCTCTCCCTTCGGAGAGAGAAGGATAACCCTGCTGTTTTCCCCTCTATTCGCGTCAAGCGCTTTCATGGTTGTGTCAAAACGGAGAATCATGCCCTTCCCGCCACCGCATGGGGAGTCATCAATATGCCTGAAGGACCCGCCGGCATATGGTTTGATATCAACCACCTTTACAGAGGCAATCTCCTTCTTTATTGCCCTCTCGACAAGTGGCATTTTAAAGAAGGAATCAAATACTTCGGGGAATATCGTAAGAATTGTTATCTTCATTTTTAAATCCTTGAAAGCAGATTTAGCTGTGCATGCACTAACCTAAATGCTCACACCTGCCTTTTTTGTTTTTTGATGCAATTGCGCTAAATCACCTTATATCTATATGTTTGTTCCTTTGCAACCGAGTACTGCGCTCTGTGTTATTCTTTTGGAATATACATCGTCTGATACCCCTTCTTCTTCTGTTCCAGAAGTCCCGAGGAGCATAGCTTTCTCAAGAGATTGAACGACTTAGTTGAACTGAAGCCGAATTCTTCCTCAACCTCCCTTCTTGTTATCTTTCCTCTTTTCTTTGCGGCATTGTAAATAGAAGCTTTTGCGTCTTCCTGATGTTCATGCAGAGCTTCTACGTCTTTATGAGATTCTTCTATTACTTTTTCATCTTCTGCCGTGTTTTCGTTGCGGTTATAGAGTGTGACCGTGAAACCGCCTTCCCCTGTCCAGAATCCGGGCTGTGGTTTGAAGCCGTCATAGAGTCCGATGATTTTCCTTATTCCTGTTCCATAACTCTCTACAAGTTCCAGCCGATAGAAGACGGCCTGTAGATTCGGATTACGGGACTGGGAGACACCTCTCATTACACTCGCCAATGAAATTCCTCTGACAAGTCCCCCCAGAGAGATAAACTCCATGCGGTCGTCAAATACATTGATAATCGTACTTCCCGAGAAGAGATAATCGCGGTGGATGATACTGTTCAGAAGAGCCTCCCTGACTGCACCTTCCGGATAATCTCTTGTATCTACTCGCCTCAGGCCCGAGAATGTTGCTTTTGTGGGGTTATATCTATCAAGAAAAGAGTAGACATCTTCAAGTTGCTTCAGAAGAGAACCACTGAATTCACACCTATCTCTGAAAGTCGCGTCATTCCCTGTCCCCTGGAATATTGCAACTTTCGTTGTATGTGCACACTGATCTGAAAGAAGTAGTGCAAGGTTAGTATAAAGACCATCAGAGCCTATCATCTTCAGCGTCCGCATCTGAGTTTCCCCCACATCAAGTTTTCTCTCAGCCATTTCACTTTTGAATGTGTTGAATGTCAGATTCTGTTCAATGCTCCTGCTCTCTTCCCAGGATTTACCGGATGTTTGTAGTATCATCTCCCTGATTCCAGCCTCTCCAAGAGGAATGCTTGCGCTCCCTATTCGCACATAGACGCCACCGGGAGTAAGCCCCTCTTTTTTCAGGTAGTAAGGTCTTTCCGTCCCTACAGCAACCGATAGTTTGACAATTTCCTTCCCGTCAATCTCGACCGGACTTATCTGAATGAACGGCATGATGGAAGGAAGAATGGTGTCATGTGCAACACTCGACAGCCTTTTCATTGTGTCGTCCGTATCCTTTACTCCGACAGCTGTTCCGTCATCGCTGATACCTATATAGAGATTGCCTCCCTCTGTATTTGCAAAAGCAACTATTTCCTTTGGAACGCTTTGAGGAATAGATCCTTCATTCCTGTCAAGTTCCTTGAATTCAACATCTACACCTTCCTGCATCCACTTTTCTTCTTTCACTTCTTTCACTCCTTTCTTTCACATTATATAAAGCATGAAAAAGAAAGCAAGCAAAGATAAGATTCAGGTAGACAGAATTGACACACGCATATCGCACAATCTTACTTTTTCTGCTTAGCACAAGCTTTTTGTGAACTTATTGATTGCTATCGGCATTATGACTCTCATTTTCCCTGCTCACTCATAGACACACAGGTGGTATTACAAGTACGGCTTGTTTAGGCAGCTTATTTACAACATAGGAACGTACTGTACTGGAACATATGAGAGTAGCACAACAAAAAGTGATAGCTCCGCCTACTCTAATGATATGAGGTAGTTCAACTTTTATCCGATTAAACATATAATCGTGAGTCAGTTATCTAAAAAGAGGCATATAAATGAAAAGAGTTGTCACTATCCAGGATATTTCCTGTATCGGTAAATGTTCACTTACAGTCGCGCTTCCACTCCTCAGTGCATGTGGCATTGAGACTGCAATCATCCCGACGGCTGTACTCAGCACACACACGGCATTCAAGGGCTTCACATTCCGTGACCTTACTGATGATATTATCCCGATTCTCAATCACTGGGAGAAGGAAGGATTCAAGTTCGACGGTATATACACCGGCTACCTCGGGTCTCTCGAGCAGATAGATCTCATGAAGGAGCTTATAAAGAGATTCAGGGGAAAGGATACCCTTGTCGTTGTCGACCCATGCATGGCCGATAATGGAAAGCTCTACCCCGGCTTTGATCAGAACTTCGCATTCTCGATGGCAGGACTCTGCAAGGAAGCCGATGTAATACTTCCCAACCTTTCCGAGGCTGCATTCCTACTTGGGGAAGAATACATGAAAGAAGGCTATACAGAAGACGATGTCAAAGAACTCTTAAAGAGACTCGCATCCCTCGGAAGCAAGAAGGTTATCCTAAAGGGTATAGTCTTCAACAAGGACCAGGAAGATCTCAAGGGCGTTAAGAATAAAATCGGCATCGCATGCTATGACAGCGAGAAAGGCACATATTCATGGTATTTCCATAAGAAAATCTCCACATCCTTCCACGGCACTGGCGACATCTTCGCATCTGTCTTCACAGGAGCTGTAATCAACGGTTTCTCGATTGAGGATAGTTATAAGCTTGCAGGCGACTTTGTTGTGAAGTCAATTGAAGAAACTATCAGCCACCCGAACTACAACACATACGGTGTCGACTTCGAAACTGAGATACCGTTCCTTGTAAAGAAACTAAGTAAAAAAGCGTGAACCACTACAGGGTAATCATAATAGGAGGAGGAGCAGGAGGCCTTTTTGCCTCCCATCTCCTTCCCTCCTCGCTTCTTATCGAAAAGAACAGCGCCACAGGCCTCAAACTCCTTATAACAGGTAACGGCAAGTGCAATATCACGCATAGCGACGAAATAGAGGAAATTGTTACGCACTACTACGAGAAGAAGCACTTCGTTACACCCTCCATCTACGCTTTCCCTCCCGATAAGATACGCTCGCACTTCTCATCCCTCGGGGTTGAAACATACATAAGGGATGACAGTAAGGTCTTTCCGATAAGCGAGAAAAGCAGTGATGTACGTGACGCCCTCTTGAAGGATAATCAGAATATTCTATACAACACCACTGTCCTCTCCGTCACAAAGGAAAATGAAGTCTTCATCGTCAAAACAGATAACGGCACCTTCTCTTCAGATTTCGTAATCCTTGCTACCGGGGGAATGACATATCCTCAGACTGGAAGTACAGGAGACGGTTACCGTCTTGCCTCTACTCTGGGGCACACAATCATTGCTCCCGAGCCTTCCCTCTCACCTTTAGTTCTTGATATCGACACTACCATACTTGAAGGTGTCAGCGTAAAGAATGTCACCCTCACAATAGAAAAGAAGAGTTTTTCTGGTGACATCGTATTCACGCGTAACGGCATCTCGGGGCCGGCAGCCGAAAACATCTCGCACTATGCAGGGAAAGGCGCAGAGCTCAAAATCAACTTTGTCGATAAATTCGAGAGTATAAATATCAAGAAAGAGAACGGGAAGACGAATGTGATAAACGCACTATCTCATCTCACTTCCCTTCCCCGTTCCCTCCTTCTCTTCCTCTTCAAATCCATCAAGGATAAGACAGTTGCCGTTCTTACAAAATCTGATTTGCGTCTCATCGAAGAGTCATTGCTCTCTTTCACTTCGACACTCAAGGGCAGGAATAAAATTCAAGCCATGGTGACAAAAGGCGGGGTCAACACAAAGGAAGTTGACTCGAAAACAATGGAATCAAGGAAGGTGAAGAACCTTTATTTTGCAGGCGAAATTCTCGACGTTGACGGCGAATGCGGCGGCTACAACCTCACTTTTGCCTTTGCGTCGGCATATACAGCTGTGAAGTCGATAAAGAGCAGAATTGAATCCTAAACATATTAAGTTTTCTATATGTATAGAATTATCTTGCCACATCTTACTCTAGACAAACTACTAAAGCATAATTTACTAAATTACGATTTACTAAATCATAGTTTAGCAAATTGACTTCTTTCTACAATCAGTTATAATTTTCTCAGAGGACGATTTCAAATGTTCATAGGAAGAGAAAAAGAGCTGAACGCATTAGAGGAAGCATATTCATCAGAAAAGTTTGAATTTGCCGTTATTTACGGTCGAAGACGTGTGGGTAAGACATTTTTGATTAATGAGTTCATCAAGGACAAGAGGGCGATATCTTTCACAGGTGTTGAATCCAACGAGAGGCAGAACCTCGAAAATCTTTCGTTGAGCATAGCGGAGTACAGCTCATCAATTGCCCCATCGACTGTCTTCTCATCTTTTCAGAGTGCGCTTGAATATGTTTTCAAAATATCCGAGAGAGAGAGAATAATCATGGTAATGGATGAATATCCCTATGTCGCACGTTCCTCCAAAAGCCTGCAATCCACACTCCAGCTTCTGATAGACAAGTATAAAGAGACGTCAAAACTGTTTCTTATCCTATGCGGCTCTTCAATGTCCTATATGACAGACAATGTACTTGCATACAAATCCCCGCTTTACGGGAGGCGTACACTGCAATTAAAAGTCGAGCCCTTTGATTTCTTCTCGTCAACCCTCTTTTTCAAAAACTACTCAAATGAGGACAAGGCCGTTCTATACGGCATTCTCGGGGGAACACCGCAATACCTGCGGGAGGTTGATGACAGCATTTCACTTGAAGAGAACATAAAGAGAATATATCTGAGGCCATCTTCTTTTCTATTTGAAGAGCCTCTTAATCTCCTGAAACAGGAAGTAAGAGAGCCCACAGAGTACAATGCAGTTATCACGGCAATCGCAACGGGATGCTCGAAACTCAATGAGATTGCTTCCCGTATATCAGAAGAGACAGGAAAAACATCGATGTATGTCAAAAACCTGATCAGCCTCGGCATTCTGAGAAAAGAAACCCCTTACGGAGAAAATGCAGAGAGAAAGACAATCTACAGCATTGAGGATAATATGTTCCGCTTCTGGTATAAGTTCATATTCAACAACAGGGCCCTCAT